>JABJJH010000281.1 GCA_018660965.1 Rhodospirillaceae bacterium
ATGGCCTTGATCTGCGGTCCCGGCTTCAACCCGCCGACGATCACCGCGACGGACGGGCGCACATGGCGGCCATAGGTGCGGATGGAATCGGCGATCTGGGCGGTGAGTTCACGCGTCGGCGCCACGATCAGCGCGTGGCTGTGCTTGGGCGCGGGCCGAGGGTGGCTGCCTGCGATGCGTTCCGCGATCCGTTCGAGGATCGGCAACACGAAGGCGGCGGTCTTGCCGGTGCCGGTTTGCGCGGTGCCCAGGATATCGCGCCCGTTCATCATGTCGGGGATAACCTTGGCCTGAATGGGGGTCGGGGTGGTGTAGCCTTCGTCCGATACGGCGCGAAGGATAAGCTCGGCGAGGCCGAGTTCGTTGAATTGTATCAAGTAAAAACTTCCGTTTATGGAGTCGCACGCCGGTTATTCGGCAATATTATTGCGCGACAATTGTTATTGTTTGGGAGCTTGCGTGGATCGTCCGCCGGGGCTGTGCGCGGTTATGCGCGGGCCTCGCGGCGGCAGAGAAGTCGGCAAATTGCCCTGTTGACTATCGTGTCAACGAACACCGCGTATGCTTCAAAGTTAATCCATGTGCGGTGATTGCGCGGCCTTATGCGCATAGTTGCGAACAAATAGCAAACAAAATCGATCCGGCGCAACACGACTTGACTCACGCGCCAGTGAAATCAATCGTTACGCCACGTCAACCAACCTCAAGCGAGACACCGCAATGAAAATGGATCAAAAGATGTTCGACGCCGGGATGGCCGCACGCCGCCGCGTTCTGGGCGACGCCCATGTGGACCGGGCCGCCGCCAACACCACGCCCCTGACCGAAGACTTTCAGGAACTGATCACGACCTACGCCTGGCATGTCTGGACGCGCGGCGCCCTCGACGACCGCACCCGGCGCGTGCTCGTCATCGGCACCATGATGGCGATTGGCCGCTGGGAAGAATTCGACATGCATGTGGGCGCGGCCCTGCGCGACGGTTTCCCGCTGCTCGACATTCGCGAAACCGTCATCCAACAGGGAATCTATTGCGGGGTCCCCGCCGCCAACACCGCCTTCCACTATGTCCAGGCGGTTGTTGACAAACTGGAAGGCGAAGGCGTCGACATCAACCGGGCCGGGCTTTAGGCGATCGCCTTCTTGATCGCGGCCTCGAAGGCGTCGTCGTCCCAGCCGCGCGGTCCCTTGCCGTCCACATAAGCGACCTTGCCGTCGGCGTCGATCAGGAACTGGCGCATCGGCAGCCCGACATATTTCCTGTCGATGTCGTTGTCGATGCGGTCCACCAGCATCGGCATGTGCAGATCGAGATTGATCTGGCAGGATGCGGCGGCGGTGGTGCGTTCGTCATCGGTGGCCGGTTCGTCGAAGATGATGTCTTCGATCAGATTGTTGGGCACCTGCCAGCCATTGTCCGGATGGGCTTCGCGGATATAGACGATGTAGAACTGAACCTGGTCCTTGTACGCGGCGTAAAGTTCGTTAAGGCGCACGGCCTTTGAGCGAAACGGCGGTCAGGTGTAGGACCCGAAGATGATCCCCGCCGGTTTCCCGCGCAAATCCGACAAACGGATTTGTTCGCCGGTGCGCTGGCGGTTCGGCCCCAGCACGTCGGCGACGAAATCCGGCGCCAGGCTACCGACTTTCGGCACGCTGGCCTCGCGCGCCATTTCCCGCCCCATGTGAGCGTCGAAATCCGCTTCGGTGATATCGGAAATTTCCAGCCACACGGCCAGTTTTCCGGCTCGATCCATGGCGTCGTATTCATCCAGCGTGACCGGACTGGTGGGAAGGTTCTCTCGCATTCACGCGTGCTCCTCAGGTTGCGGTTTCGGCGATAACAGCGGCGATAGCGGGGCCGCCTTGATCCAGGTCAATGTAGCGTCTGCGGTAATGGTTGATGTTCACATTATGTTGAAAATCAAACCGGAAGCGACCGCCATGTTAACCATCAAACCAGAAACCGTGTGCCATGTCATCTTCCGTGACCGCCAGTTGCAAAGCGGCGTCCCGGTCGAACACGACGACGATGAAACCTGGGAACCGGACCGGCATGTTGTCGAGGACGCCGAGCTGGATCTAGATCTGGAAATGATCGCGCCGGACAATGACGCTGCGCCGGACCCGACGGCAGACGAACTGGCCGCCTTCATCACCGAATTGCCCATCGATCATCAATGCGAGTTGATCGCGCTCGCCTGGCTCGGCCGGGGCGATTCCGGCAAAGAGGACTGGGATGATCTGCTCGAGCTGGCGCGCGAACGCCGCACCGGACGCACCGACGAATATCTGCTCGGCATGCCGTTGCTGTCCGACTATCTGGTGGACGCGCTGGGGCAATTCGACATCAGTTGCGAGGATTTCGAGAACGAACACGCCTAGCGCCCAACTGGTCCCCAATTTCAGTCACCGATTGTTGATCCGCCGTGTGCGCGATGGTGGTCTACGGTGTCGATGCTGACCAGACTCAATCGAGAGGGCCGTTCATGAAATTCATCCTCGCCGCGCTATTGGCGTTGGGCGTCGCTTCGGCGTCCGTCGCGCAGACCGCATCCCCGCTTCCCGGAACGCTAACCGTGACATCGGCGAAACCGTTCGCGGTCTTCCTCGACGCCTTGCTGGACTCCATCGGCGCCAACAAGATGGGCCTCGTCGCGCACGCCTGCGCCGATTGCGGGGCCAAGGCCATCGGCGTGAAAATTCCCGGCAACCGCGTGGTCATGGCGTTCCATCCGCGCTACGCCGTGCGCATGTTGAAGGCCAATGTCGCGGCGGGCATCGAAGCGCCGATCCGGCTGTACGTGACCGAAAGGGCCGACGGCTCGGCCACGCTGACCTATCGAACGCCCAGCGCCGTGTTCGCGCCCTATAAAACGCCCGACCTTGATGTCATGGCGCGCGAACTGGACGGCGTGTTCAAGAAAATCGTCGCCGACGCGCTACGGTGACGCTCTCACATTGACCCCATACCGTTTTCGGCCAACTCGTCGCGCGCGCGCTGGGTTTTTTCCAACCCGTCCAGCCCCATGCCGCGCAAAACGTCCGGCGTCTTGGAGAACTGGATATTGTCGTAGCCGATAATCTCGACGCGGTTGCCCCACGGGTCGAGAAAGTCGAGGAAACGGCCCGGCAGAACATCGACCCCGTGTTCGGTCAAGGCCCGGCGCACCGCTTCCTTGTCATCGACGACCAGCCCGAAATGGCGCGCGTCGTCGGGCGCACCTGTGGGACGCTTGGCCAGATTGATGAACTGGTCGCCCAGCGCGATAAAGGCCGCCGTCTCGCTGCGCCGGCGCAGGGAAAATTCAAACAACTGGCCATAGAACGCCAGCGCCGCGTCGATATCGCCGACTTCCAGCGCCACATGGTTAATCCCGACGGCGCGCGCTTTCCCGGATTCGCTCATAGCCCAACGCCCCCGCTGCTTGCGGCTCCAACAGTGCGTGTTTCGGTAACGGACATAATGATGCCTCCCTCTGCGGTATCACGGCGCGCAGGCGCGCCGCCGATCTTAACCCGGAACCGCCCACCCCATGCAAGGCTTCACGCCACCGATGCGTTGTTGCGGAGGATGGTGGTCGCGCCGCCCGCGACCGCTGGCGTATTGGTTCAGAGTGTTGACCGTGTACGCGGTGTTCCGGTTGGCGGCGCCAAGGGAAGCCATGTCAGGATGTGTTGAGGATCGCTGACCATCTCGCTCAACCGTTCGCCGACGAGGTTGTAGCCCAGCGTATCGTTGAGCGCATCGCCGGTGAACGCATGGTTCAGCGTGGCGAGATCGTCGTCCGCCTCAAACTTCAAATCGGTCCGCGCCCCCGACGCGTTGTTGCGGAGGATCGCGGTGCGGTTGGTTTAATGGCGGGGTGGTTTTTAGAAATGTTAGGAGATGGGTATTGTGTCACCGGAACTCAGTGTCACCGGAACTCATTGTGTCACCGGAACTCAATGGGTATTGTGTCACCGGAACTCACCTAAGGTCTTCGACCAACAAATTCTGTTGGCATAGCCTTATCTTTTTTCAAATATGACAAAGCGCTACTTAATTCCTTTGCAGCAGACCCATCGGAAATGTGATCATCATCACATAAATGCTGTATCTGCCATATTGTAAACCAAAATTCTCGTTCAAATTTTTCAGTGGGCGGCAACGTATGGTTCGAGTTCTTACTAAAATATTCTATAATATCCCATGAAAAATTAGATAAATCATCGGCAGGAATTCTATCAGATAAAAATAATTCTAGTAATTTTATCAATGTTTCCTTTTTTTCATTTAAATCCATTATTTTACTCCTTTAAGAAAAAAGGTTTGTCCTTATAATAATTACTTGGAAGATTTCTCTTCCTGATATCTATGTGTGCCTTACCACTGCGGTGGCTCGGGTCTTTGTGTAAATTATAGGTTCTCTTCGTTTTTTCGTTATAAAACGATTTATTATTTTTTCCACCACCTTTTGGCGACCCCAATTTTTTGTTTAGCGCTTTTTCAGTTTGTTTATATGTCTTGTTTCCAAAGTACTTTTTAGGTGTCGTCAATCCTTTCCCTTTGATGGAGGATTTAGCAAACGCCCGCAACCCCGCCGCTGCGCCTCGGACCCCGATGCTCGCCCCGGCGGCGATCAGCAAGCCTTCGCCCGATGGGATAGTCAGAACATCGACGACAAACCCTGCCGCCGTGACGCCAACCGCCACGGCGGTTTCGTTGCGCTCAAGAAACCCGGCAGCTTGGTTTGCGCCACTCGCCAGCGACCGCGTGGCGGCGGCGCCAGCCTTTGACGCCGTCGTCGACACGACACTGAACCCCGCAACCACCGACTCTTTCGTCGCCTGCGCGAACAACCCGCTCGGGTCGGCGAGGTTGACCGGGTCGTTGGCGGCGTAGGCGTACAGGTTCAGCCCGTCGGCATAGCCGCTCGGGTCGGGCGACAGGAACCGCCCGAGGCCGGGGTGGTAGTAGCGCGCCCGGTTGTAATACAGCCCCGTTTCCATGTCGTAGGGCCGCCCCGCGAAGCGGTAGTTGGCGAGCCCGCTCGCCGCGTCCACCGCGCCGAACGGACCCGTGGCGTAGCGTTCTTCCACCAACCCGGTCTCGCCGCTGAGCGCCACGATCGTTCCCGTCGCGTCCGCGTGGTAATAGTGACGCTGCCCGATGTTGTCGACCACCGCCACGGGGTCGTCCGTGCCGGGCCCATGGATGAACCGGCGCCATCCGACCGAACCGAACCCGGATTAGCCCAAACCGGGCAACCGTGTGAACCATTGCCGCCCACGGGCCCCGGCGATATTCTGTCGGCTTCCGTCATCACTTTCGTGAACCCAGACCATGACCAACACCGCCACCAACACGGCGACCAGCGCCTCTCCCATCATCGCCACCCCCATTTCCGGCGCCTTGGGGGCCGAGGTGACCGGCGTTGATTTGTCCGCGCCGCTTGACGACGCCGCGTATGACGCGGTGCGCGGGGCGCTGCTGGACCATTGCGTGTTGTTCTTTCGCGATCAGGACATGACGCCGCCGCAACAACTGGCCTTCGCGAAACGCTTTGGCGACATTCACTTTCACCCGCATGTGCCGGGGCTGCCGGACATTCCGGAGATCATGGAAATTTTGAAGACGGACAAGGACGCCCGGCCCTTCGGCGTGGGCTGGCACACCGACCAGATGTTTCTGGCCGAACCGGCCATGGGCACGATGCTGTACGCCAAGGAAGTGCCCGACGCCGGGGGCGACACCCTGTTCACCAATTTGCACCGCGCCTATGACGCCCTGTCGGACGGCATGAAGCGAATGATCGCGGGGTTGCGCACGGTCAATCTGGCCGATGCGGGCCGCAAGATCGCCGGGGCCAATCCCGGTGGCGGGCAGTATGGCGGCTTCAACAGCATGGCCTTAAACAAGCGCGACGACGTGGCGGCGGAAACCGAACACCCGCTGGTGCGCACGCACCCCGAAACCGGCCGCAAGGCGTTGTTCATCGGGCTGCACACCGAACGCTTCGCCACCATGACGACGGCGGAAAGCAAACCGTTGCTGGATTATCTGGTCGATCATGCGACGAAGCCGGAATTCACCTGCCGCTTCCGCTGGCGCGAAGGCTCGGTCGCGTTCTGGGACAACCGCTGCGTCCTGCACAACGCCATCGACGACTATCGTGGCAAGCGCCGCCGCATGCACCGCATCACCCTGAAAGGCGACCGGCCTGTTTGAGGGGTATGTTTGAGGGGCCTGTGAAAACGATGCGAACACCTTAAAAACAGAGGAATCGAAACACATGGAAAATTACCCGGCGGTGGCCTTCCTGGTGAAGTATGGGAAATGGATCGCGCTGTTGACGGGCCTAGCCCCCGTCGCGGCGGTGCTTGTCGCCATGGTTTATTGCACGTCGGCGCATTGGGGCTGGCTCGTCGCGGCGGTTGTCCTGGGCGCATTCGCGTGGCTGTTGATGAAGGCCTTCGTCGAATTAATCCAGATTATCGTCGATATGCTGTTGCCCCAATAACGGGCAATATTCTTGACAGCACCGCCCGCCACCACTCACGATCACCCATCGCAATCCATTCGCAAGGGAGAATCGCCATGGCCAAACTCCGTCACATCGCCGTCACCGTTCCGGACCTGGAAGAGGCGGCGGTTTTTTACGAGAAAACCTTCGGCATGACGCGGGCGCGCGAGTCCGATATCGCAATCATCCTGTCCGATGGCGTGGTCAGTCTGGCGTTGCTGAAGTTCAAGACCGACAAACAGGCGGGCGACGAACGCGGCAAGGATTTTCACGGCCTGCACCACATGGGCTTCGTGGTCGAGGACATCGACGATTACACCAAGGCGATCGAGGCCAATGGCGGGAATTACCACATGCGCCTGCCGGGTGCGCCAGATTCGCCCACCGAGGTGAAATTCCGCGACCCCAACGGCGTCGTCTTCGACATTGTCACCGATAACTACGCCACGGATTCCTGGGGCAGCAAGGCCTGATAAGCAACGAATTCGGGGTTGAGGCCACTGGGCGCATTCGGGCGCATTCGCCCTGCGAAATGCCTTTGGTATGGGTGATCAATGCGGTTAAGATGCCGACCGAAACAAACAAACGTCAAAACAAATACAGGGAGGGCTCCATGCGACAACCGACACTAAA
>JABJJH010000065.1 GCA_018660965.1 Rhodospirillaceae bacterium
TCGCGCCAACCGGCGCGGTTACTGGTCGCTGTGGCTGTTTCTGCTGTTGTTCTTCGGATCCCTGGCCGCAGAACTAATTGCAAATGACCGGCCGTTGCTGATTCGTCATGATGGGGCGTTCTTCACGCCGTTTCTGACGGCCTACGCCGAAACGGAATTCGGCGGCGATTTCCCCACCGAAGCCGATTACACCGACCCGGAAGTCGTGGAGCTGATCGAAGCGAAAGGCTGGATTATCTGGCCGCTGATCCCGTTCCGATACGACACCCATATCGCCGATCTCGACCAACCGGCGCCGTCGCCGCCCTCGGCGCGCAATTGGCTGGGCACCGACGATCAGGCCCGAGACGTCGTGGCGCGGATGATCTACGGCTTCCGCCTTTCCGTGTTGTTTGGATTGACCCTCACCATCATCAGTTCCGTCGTGGGAATTGCGATTGGCGCGATACAGGGCTTTTTCGGCGGCATGGTCGATCTTCTGGGGCAACGTCTGATCGAAATTTGGGGCGGCATGCCGGTGCTGTTCATGTTGATTATCCTCGCCAGCATCGTGGAGCCTAATTTCTGGTGGCTGCTTGGCCTGTTGTTGCTGTTTAGCTGGACGGCGCTGGTTGGGCTGGTGCGCGCGGAAGTGCTGCGCGCCCGCAATTTGGAATATGTGAAGGCAGCGCGCGCGCTGGGCGTTTCCAACCGGGTCATCATGTTTCGTCATGTATTGCCGAACGCCATGGTCGCCACGCTCACCTTCCTGCCGTTCATCACGTCGGGCGCGCTGATCACCTTGACCTCGCTCGACTTTCTGGGCTTTGGGTTGCCGCCCGGTTCGCCCTCGCTCGGCGAATTGTTGAAACAGGGGAAGGATAATCTGCAGGCCCCCTGGCTTGGCGTTACCGGATTCGTCATTATCAGCGTCATGTTGACGTTGCTGGTGTTCGTGGGAGAGGCTGTGCGCGACGCGTTCGACCCCAGAAAGGCGCAAGGGTAATGACGAACGGCGATTCCCTTTTGGCCATCCGCGATTTGTCGGTGACGTTCGACACGCCCGATGGCGCGGTCGAGGCGGTCAGGCATGTATCCCTGGATATAGCGCCCGGCGAAACCGTGGCGCTGGTGGGCGAGTCCGGCTCGGGAAAATCGGTGACGGCGTTGTCGGTGCTGCAACTTCTGCCCTATCCGGTCGCGCGGCATCCCTCGGGGTCTATTGTGTTCAAGGGAACAGAGGTCGTTGGCGCGCCGGAACCGGTGCTGCACGGGGTACGCGGCAACCGGGTTTCGATGATTTTTCAGGAACCGATGACCTCGCTCAACCCGCTGCATTCCATTGAAAAGCAGATCGCCGAAACGCTTTTGGTGCATAAGGGGTTGAACGCGGCGGATGCGCGCGCGCGGGTGCTTGAATTGTTGGATCTGGTGGGCATTCAAAACGCGGCGCAACGCCTCACCGCCTATCCCCATGAATTGTCCGGCGGGCAACGGCAGCGGGTCATGATCGCGATGGCGTTGGCGAACGAACCAGATTTGCTGATCGCGGACGAACCGACGACGGCGCTGGACGTCACCATCCAGGCGCAGATTCTAAAACTGTTGATGGATTTGCAGGCGCAATTTGGCATGGCCATGCTCTTCATCACCCATGACCTCGGCATTGTGCGGAAAATCGCCAGTAAAGTCTGCGTCATGCAAGAGGGCGAAATCGTGGAGGCGGGTGAAACTGAATCCGTGTTCCAGGCCCCTGCCCACGATTACACGCGCCGTCTTCTGGAAGCCGAACCCAAGGGAACGAAAAGCGCGCCCGCCGCCGATGCGCCCGTTGTCATGCAAGGTGACGATGTGAAGGTCTGGTTTCCCATTAAAAAGGGCTTGTTGCGCCGGACGGTCGATCATGTGAAGGCGGTCGATGGCATTTCGGTGACCGTCCGCGAAGGTCAAACCGTGGGCGTCGTCGGCGAGTCCGGGTCAGGGAAGACGACCCTGGGCATGGCGTTGCTGCGGCTGGAATCGTCGCAAGGCGGCGTCGAGTTTTCCGGCCGCTCCATCGCCGGTCTCGGCGCGAGCGAACTGCAAGGATTGCGCCGTGAAATGCAGGTGGTGTTCCAGGACCCTTACGGGTCGTTGTCGCCGCGCATGTCGATTGGCGAGATTGTCGGCGAAGGACTGAAGATTCACGAGCCGGGTTTGACGGCGGCGCAACGCGACGAGTTGGTCGTGGAAGCTCTGGAGGAAGTCGACCTCGACCCCGATAGCCGGTACCGCTACCCGCATGAATTTTCCGGCGGGCAACGCCAACGCATCGCCATTGCGCGGGCCATTGTCCTGAAGCCGAAATTCATTGTTCTGGACGAACCCACCTCGGCGTTGGACATGTCGGTTCAGGCGCAGATCGTTGATCTTCTAACGGGACTGCAACGCCGCCACAAACTCGCCTATCTGTTTATCAGCCACGACCTCAAGGTCGTTCGGGCGCTGGCCGATTACGTACTGGTCATGCGCAACGGCAAGGTCGTGGAGGAAGGTCCGGCGGATATGATCTTCGATCATCCCGGCACGCCCTACACCCATGCGCTGATGGCCGCCGCCTTCGACCTCGAATTCGACGCGCAAGCGGTGGCGTCCGGCGTCGTGACCACATGAAGGGGCTGACCCCGTGACGCTTATTTTCAAATCGGACGCCGATTCCTGGGCCGATTGGCGCCAACATTTGCGCGACGCGGCGCCGGATCTGGCGTGCCGTGACTGGGACGAACCTGGCGATGACGATTCAGTGGAATTCGCGCTGGTGTGGAAGCCGCCGTTTGGCGAATTGCGGCGGCGGTTTCGGAACCTCAAGGCGATATTTTCACTGGGCGCGGGGGTCGATCATTTGCTGGCGGATTCGGACCTGCCCCCCGGCGTTCCTATCGTGCGCATGGTGGAGCCGGAATTGACGCGCGGCATGACTGAATATGTCGTGTTGCATGTCTTGCGTTACCACCGCCAAACCCCCTTGTTCGAAGAACAACAGCGCGAGCATGTCTGGCGGGTGGTCCCGACGCCGACGGCGCCGAAACGCCGGGTCGGAATCATGGGGCTGGGCGTGATAGGTCAGGACAGCCTGCGGGTTCTGTCAGCGCTGGGGTTCGCGTTGTCGGGTTGGTCGCGCACGGCGAAGTCGATCCCCGGCGTCACCTGCCATCATGGGCTCGACGGATTGACCGCGTTCCTGACGGAGGTTGATATTCTGGTGTGCCTGCTGCCCTACACCGCCGACACCGACAATATCCTGAACCGTAATTTGTTAGATCGCTTGCCGCGCGGCGCCTATCTGATTAACGCCGGGCGCGGCGGCCTGCAGGACGAGGACGATATTCTGGCCGCCCTCGACTCCGGGCGCTTGGCGGGGGTGACGCTGGACGTGTTTCGGGAAGAACCCTTGCCCGCCGGTCATGCGTTCTGGGACCATCCCAATGTCACAATCACCCCGCATAACGCCGGAACCGCGCAGGCGTGGTCGGGCGCGGCGGAAGTCGCCGCCAATATCAAGCGTATTCGCGATGGCCAGGCGCCCCTGAACATCGCTGATCCGGCGGCGGGGTACTAACAGGCGCGGGACTTATTCGTCCAGATGGTTCAGGGATTGGGCGATTGAATCGCCGAAATCCGACAGGAACACCGACCCTTTCACGGTGCGTTGCACGGTGATGGAGCGTTTGTCCGCCTCGTCGGGTTTGCGGCGGACGAAATCCAGACCGCATAGCCGGTCCAGCGCGCGGGTAATCGCCGGTTTGGAAACATTCATCGTTTTGGCGAGGCCGCGCACGGTATGCGGCGGGGGGACGACATAGATGGCGAGCAGAACGGCCATCTGACGCGCCGACAAATCGGGCGTTTCGCGCCGCACGCTTTCCAACAGGGCGTCGTGCCACAATTTCAGCAGGCGGTTGGGCGTCAAAGAACTGGGCATGTCAAACGGCATGATCTCTTACCGACACTTTCAAATCATTTCGATAACGGATCAAAATTACAGTATATGTGGTCCTCCGGCAAGAGAAAATCGCAAGATGTTGATGATCTCTTCGTTTTATTTATTTTTTACTTGGCGGGCGATAACCGCGAAGGCGGCGCGGATCGCCATTGCTTCACCGCCTTCCGGTTTGCCCGGTTGCGCGCTTCGGTTCCACGCCATGATGTCGAAATGCGCCCAGGGAATGTCATCCTCGACGAAGGATTCCAGAAACAGCGCGGCGGTGATCGCCCCGCCTTGGGGCACGCTGCCGGCGTTGTTCATATCGGCGACCTTGCTGTCGATCAGGGACCGGTAGGGTTGCCACAGGGGCATGCGCCAGACGTGATCGTCTTCCGCGACGCCACAGCTCAGGAACGCATTCGCCAGCGCGTCGTCATTGGCGAACATGGCGGGAAGACCGGTGCCAAGCGCCACGCGCGCCGCCCCGGTCAGGGTCGCGAAATCCA
>JABJJH010000278.1 GCA_018660965.1 Rhodospirillaceae bacterium
AACACATTAATTGTCGTCAGAGGAGTGACTTCTCCCTTTTACTTGGGAAATGCGGGTTAAAGGCTGAATCGTTCTCCTAAATAAACCCTCCGGACTTCATCATGATCTACGATTTCCCCGGGGACCCCCTCCATCAGGACCCGGCCATCGTGCAGAATATAGGCCCGATCCACCAAATCCAGGGTCTCGCGAACATTGTGGTCGGTAATCAACACCCCAATCCCCCGATCCTTCAAATGGAACACGAGGTCGCGAATATCGTGAACCGCGATGGGGTCAATGCCAGCCAACGGTTCATCAAGCAGTATATAAGCCGGTTGCGACGCAAGCGCGCGGGCTATTTCCACGCGGCGTCGTTCGCCGCCGGATAATGCGATCGATGGAATTCGCCGCAGGTGGGTAATGGAAAATTCCGCCAGCAAGGCGTCCAGCGTCGCTTCACGCCGGTCCCGGTCTTTTTCGACCACCTCCAGGACGGCGCGGATGTTATTTTCGACTGTAAGGCCCCGGAATATTGACGCTTCCTGCGGCAAATACCCAACACCGAGACGCGCACGTCGATACATCGGCAAATCCGTCACATCCCGGCCATCCAGGCTGACAACGCCGTAATCCGGCATGATGAGGCCCGTAATGATGTAAAAGCACGTTGTCTTTCCCGCGCCATTGGGGCCCAGCAACCCTATAATTTCACCGCGCCGTACGCGGACGCTCACGTTCCGCAGCACTGGCCGCATCTTGAAGCTTTTTCCGATATTATCGACCGACAAACCTGCGTTTTCCGCCACGAGCGTCGGACCGTCATCAGCCGATTGAACCAAAGACCGCGTGGTTTCACCCGCTTCCGTTCGATCAGTTGACCAAGCATCAACCGCTTCGTTGTTATTTTCGTCTTCCGCCACTAAAGCCCTACTCAAATCAAAGTTAACGCAGCAAATTATTTCTTAGGTGATAACAAACTCTTAACACGTGACCGACCGCCTATCAGACGGCTCTTTCCCGATTTCAAATTCATTTCCGCGCATTCCCCATTCAACTGGTTCGCGCCCCGTGTGATTTTGACGTCCCCGCACAACGTCGCGATAGACGTTCCGGGATTATACACGCCTTCCGCACCGCGTGCGATGACATTACGCGTTGAAATCACCACGTTTCCAAAAGCATCGATCCGCTTGATGTCCCGTTGCGCCTGATTATCGATATGGGCGGTAAGTATATCCGCCTTTAACCGGCGGTCTCCACTGGTGACGATAGCCCCGCCTCGCGCGACGGCCAATTGCCGGTCTTCCCAGTATTCCAAACTGTCCCGCGCGGTGATTTTGATCTGGCCCGTCTCCATTCGCAGCGCTTTTCCCACCAGAACGAAAACGGCCTGCTCCACATGATACACCGCCTGATCTCCAAACGCCTGACTGTTCTGAGAGCGAACACGCACATTTCCGTCGGCGTCGACGCGGAATATGGTCTGACCGTCTTTCTTGTCATTATCAGCCTGGCCTTTGTCATCGTCGCCGTCCCGGTAATAGGCGGTCAGTTCATCGGCGAGAATCTCGGCCCCACCCTGCGCCGCGCGCGCATTGCCGCGCGCCACGTACATTCGTTGGTCTCGATTCCACTCAATGCCGTTATCGGCTTCGATTTCCAGCGCCTGGGCGACATCCTTTTTCGCACCCGCCTGTCCCGGCGGCGCGGCGAGAATTAACGCCAGAATTACCATCGCGGCAGCCCGCATCATTTGCCATCATCCTTCTTTGGCAAAATCAACATTTTCGCTTTTCCCGTGAATTCGACCCGTTGACCGCGATTGTACACCCGAAATCCTTCCGCCCGCAGCCGTCCGAACGGCCCCTGTCCTTCGACTTTTTCCGTGCCGGTCGCATCGCCGGCGGCAAGGTCGAAAATGGCGCTAGACGTACTGAATTCATATCCACTGTCGTGAAATAGATTCACGCCCCCCGACAATTCAAGGATTTGTTTTTCACGGTCAAACACGCCCTTGTTCGCCGTCAGCGCAACCCATGTCGAATCGCCCAGCAACACATCTGCCTTCGGCGCGTCCAGCTTAACCAGCGTCGACTGGCCATCGAGTTGATCCGCTGAATTTGCGGTAACCGAAAAAGGCCGCCTGCTGTCATCCACGCCCGTGTAACGGGCGTTCACCATGCGGAGATTTTCCGCATCGCTGGGGTCGATTTGGGCGGGGCCGATCTGAAACCTCTTTTTCTGTTCATTCAAATGCGGCCATACAGCCACCAAAACAATCAACGCGGTCGCGATCGTCGGCAACACGATCTTTATCAGGGAGACGAAGCGTCCATAGAGCGGATTAAAGGCAGGCCGTTCGCGGCGGAACGAAAGCTGCTCAAAGCCCTGACGTCGCCCTTCGGAAGCCGCATCCGACATCGTCTTACCGAATGCCAGCCCGGAGACAGTCGTGGATATGTAAAATGCCGACCGGCGCACCGTCCTCCACGACAAACAGACTTGTTATCGAACTCTCGTTCATGACCGCCAGGGCTTCGGCCGCGAGCGCTTGGGGGCGGATCGTTCGCGGCGCCGCCGTCATGATTTCGGTCGCGGGCCGTGAGAACAAATTATCGCCCATATGCCGGCGAAGGTCGCCATCGGTAATGACGCCAATGAGTTGGCCACCGTCATCGACAACGCCAACGCAGCCAAATCGTTTCTCGGTCATTTTGATAATGGACTCGCTCATCGACGTGTCCTTGGGCGCCAGAGGAATTTCCGCGCCCGCGTGCATCAAATCCGACACACGCTGCAGCGAAGATCCAATTTGCCCGCCTGGATGAAGAACACGAAAGTCGGACTTGCCAAAGCCACGCCGCTCCAACAAAGCCACGGCGAGCGCATCTCCCAGGGCGAGGCTCGCGGTGGTTGACGTCGTTGGCGCCAACCCCATCGGGCACCCTTCCGGCACCGCAGGCAGGATCAACGCGACATCGGCCATTTCAGACATGATGCTCGGCGACTTCGCAGTGATCGCGATCAAGGGAATTGAAAACCGGCGGGTATATTCGAGAATATCATTGAGTTCGCGCGTGTTGCCCGAATTCGACAAGGCGATGACCGCATCGCCTTTCGCGATCATGCCAAGGTCGCCATGACTGGCTTCCCCAGGATGAACATAGTGCGACGGCGTCCCGGTTGACGCCAGAGTCGCGGCGATTTTACGCGCGATATGGCCGCTTTTCCCCATCCCCGTCACGATGACTCGACCGGACACCGCCATCAGGATATCAAGCGCCGCGACAAAACGGTCATCCAGCGACCGGGCTAGGGCCAAAATCGCATCGGCCTCCAGTTCAAGGACTCGGCGTGCGGCCTCGAATTGTTCCGTTTCGTCAGTTCCCTCGGGTTTCGACGTTTCTGTAGCCGTCATGTATTCGCCTAGCTCCACGCATGCCAACTTAAATATTCAGTAAATAATCACTCATCATTACTCGTGGTGTTTTTCTAAACTGATATTAATACAATATTGGCGACTTTGCACGAACTTCAAGAAAAACCCATGAGATTAAAATTTGGCCGAATCGCCGTATGACCGGCTGGGCGCGACAGAGCCTGCGCCTGACCACTTAACGGTGCGCGAAAATATCCTGTTCGGACCAACCCATAAGGTCCAGTTCCGCCCGTGTCGCCAGGAATTCAAACGCCGCCGCCGCCAAATGCGTCCGTTGTTCGCGTTCAAGCATTTCGTCCAACCGGTCCCTGAGCGCGTGGAGGTGCAGGACATCGGAAGCCGCGTATTGTAATTGCGCCTTCGACAAGGTCTTCGCGCCCCAGTCGGATGATTGCTGTTGTTTAGATATATCGACACCCAGAATTTCGCGGCAAATATCCTTCAAGCCATGGCGGTCCGTATAGGTGCGCACCAGCTTGGACGCGATTTTGGTGCAATAGATCGGCGAGCAGACCAGTCCCAGATATTGTTTCATGACCGCGACATCGAAACGGGCGAAATGAAACAGTTTCAAGACGCCGGGATCGGTCATGAGCGCGCTCAGGTTTGGACAGTCATAGTCATCCTTGGCGAACTGAACCAGATGACAAACGCCATCCCCCGCCGACAATTGAACGAGGCATAACCGGTCGCGATGCGGGTCGAGACCCATCGTTTCCGAATCGACCGCCACGACATCACCTAAATCAAGGCCTGATGGCAAATCGCCTTGATGCAATTCAATATCCAAAAATCGTCCTTCACTTCAGGCGTTTCACCAAGTCGGCGCATCACGCATTCTTGCCCGATTCGATCAGACTTCTTGAAATGGTGCCCAGGAGAAGACTCGAACTTCCACGAGGTTGCCCCCACAGGCACCTGAAGCCTGCGCGTCTACCAATTCCGCCACCTGGGCCCACAACCGCCAAATCATAACGGCTTTCGTCTCCACGCCAACCAACATACTGGCTGCTGGCGAGAAACCGCAGGAACGTCGGGTGAATAAGCATCCATGCTGTCGATGTCAACCCGCGTCACGCCGACATTTCCTTTGGTCTATGGCGTCGTCGAATGTGATATGTTACCTCAAGAACAGGATTGGCGGGGTATAATAAATGTCGCCCCCCAGACAATTTGAACGCCAAACATTCTCGTGGATGGATTGAACGATGTCATTGGTAACGGTATTCGGCGGTTCCGGCTTTATCGGACGCCATCTGGTTCAACGCCTCGCCGCCAGCGGCGCGTCGGTTCGCGTCGCGGTCCGGGACCCCATCGACGCAAATTTCCTCAAGCCCATGGGCGATGTCGGCCAGGTCACGCCGATATATGTCGATGTGCATGACGACGCCAGCGTCGCCAACGCCCTCGCCGGGTCGGACGCCGTGGTGAACCTCATTGGCGTACTGTATGAACGCGGGACCCAGCGATTCGACGCTATCCATCGCGACGCCGCCGCGCGCATCGCGCGCGAAGCCAGATCCGCCGGCGCCGGACGCCTCGTTCATATGTCGGCGCTGGGCGCGTCCACGACGTCCCAATCCCGTTACGCCTGGTCCAAGGCGGCCGGCGAAATTGCGGTCCGCGAGGCGTTTCCCGACGCCGTGATAGTGCGTCCTAGCGTCGTGTTCGGACCGCATGACAATTTTTTCAATCTGTTCGCAGCTTTGGCCCGCCTGTCGCCCGTGTTGCCGGTGTTTGGATGCCCCTTCCCATCGTTCAAAGATGGCGCGGTGGATATTTACGGCGACGGCGGCGTCAAATTCCAGCCGGTTTACGCCGGCGATGTCGCGAACGCGTTGATGAAATGCCTCAGCACACCCGCGACGGCCGGACAGACCTATGAATTAGGCGGCCCCACCATCTATAGCTTCAAGGCGCTTATGGAATTAATCCTGGAGGCGACGGATCGGCAGTGTTTCCTGGCGCCGACGCCTTACTTTGCCGCTTCCCTGCAAGCCTTTTTCCTCCAATTCATGCCTAAACCACTTCTGACGCCGGATCAGGTCACCCTGTTGCGCAGCGACAATGTTGTGTCGGGCTCGACGCCGACGCTCGCTGATCTGGAGATTAACGCCACGGCGGCGGAAGTCATCCTGCCGACCTATCTCGACAAATTCCGCCGCGGCGGCCGGTTTCATAAGACGCAGGCGATATGAAGCGGCGGCGTTACCCATAGATCCAGTAGAACAAACCCGCCGCCAATAGCATGCGGTACATGACAAACGGCGTGAAGCTCGAACGCCGCAGCCATGTCATCAGGCCCCAAATCGCGACCAGCGCGGTCACGAAGGATAATCCAACCGCCAGAAACACGTCGGTCCGCAGCGCGACATCGCCGGATTCATACAGGTCGAGACCAATCAACAAGCCCGCGCCTAAAATCGTCGGAATCGACATCAACATTGAAAATCGCGCCGCTTCCGATCGTTCCATTCCTAAAAGGCGCGCGGCGGTTATCGTGACGCCGGCCCGGCTGGTGCCGGGAACAAGGGCCAACACCTGCGCCATTCCAATAAACAAGGCGTTGAAGACACCCAGATGTTCGATGCGGCGGATCGTCAATCCCAAGCGGTCCACCAGCCACAACAGTACCCCGAACCCCAACGTCGTCCAGGCGATCACCTCGGCGCTGCGCAGATAGGTTTCAATATAGGATTTGGCAAGGAACCCGACGATGACGACCGGTATCGTCGCGATGATTAAATTCAGCGCCAGGCGCCCCTCGGCGCCCGGGCGCAACATTGCCACTTGGCCGCACCCGATGCCGATACGGATCATGTCTCGCCAAAAATACAGCATCACCGCGAACAGTGTGCCGACATGAACCGCGATGTCGATTATCAACCCCTGATCCGGCCATCCCAGCACCTGGGATGTCAGAACCAGGTGCCCCGACGAACTGATGGGAAGAAACTCGGTTATCCCCTGAACGAGCGCGAGAATCAATATGTGGTGGATGAGCATATGAACTTCCCAAAATCTGGCGTAAAGTTTATACCGCAGGGAAGACGGACAAGCCCAGCGCCATTTCCAACGTCTGGTTCGAGCTTGGGCTCGCACAATGGCGCCGTCGCCTGCTAGAATGCGAAACATGAGACTGCTGTATCATCTTTGGCTTTCGCCATTTTGTCGAAAAATCCGCGTTGTTCTCGCTGAAAAGAACCTTGAATTCGAAACCAGGGTTGAAAAAGTATGGGAACGGCGCGAGGCCTTTCTGGCGCTCAACCCCGCAGGCCAAGCCCCGGTTTTGATCGACGAGGACGGCGCGGCGTTGGTGGAATCGACGGTCATCGCGGAATACATCGATGAATGTCATCCCGAACCCCCGCTCATCGGACGAACGCCGGGCATGCGCGCGGAAACACGCCGTCTCGTCAATTGGTTCGACCTGAAGTTCAATGACGAAGTGACCGTGAATCTGGTCGACGAAAAAATCATGAAGCGGTTTCTGGGGTTGGGCGAACCCGATTCGAACGCAATCCGGGCGGGCACCGCAAACATTCACTATCACCTGGATTACATCGGCTATCTGACTGAACGGCGGCGCTGGATCGCCGGAGACGAATTCACATTGGCCGACATCACGGCGGCGGCGCATTTATCCTGCGTCGATTACCTTGGCGACGTGCCCTGGGCCGACCACCCCTCCGCCAAGGACTGGTACGCCCGCATCAAATCCAGGCCCAGTTTCCGGCCTTTGCTGGGCGATCATATACCCGGCGCCCCACCGCCGCCGCATTACGCCGACCTGGATTTTTGATCGGCTATTTGTTTTCTTGATCAAGGTTTTTCAGGTTTCTCCGCGCCGCTTCGGCGGCGGGCGAGCCGTCATGCGCCCAAACGAGTCGGCTCCACGCCTTGCGCGCGGCAGCCGCGTCTCCCGCCAAGTGCATAATGATCCCCATCTCCAATAAGGCTTCGGCATTATCCGGCGCCAGGCGTAATGCGGTTTCAACATCCTGCTTCGCCAAGGACAGAACTTCCAGGTGCCGATACGCGCTCGCCCGCAATGCGAATGCGTCCGCATTCTCCTGGTTGTTCTTTCGATTTAAGGAAATCGCTGCGTTCAGGTCATCAACGGCGCCCCAATATTCGCCGTCCGCCGCACGCGCCATGGCGCGATCAATCCTGATCTCGGCGTTATTCGAATCCAGGGCGACCGCAGCCGTTTGCGCAGCGCGAGCGCGCGGGACCTGATCCGCACGGAACCACGCCTGGCCAGCCTGCGCCAGAATTTCCGCACGGACCGATTTCGGAGCATCGGCCTTCATGGACCCCGCAAGCGCCTCCAGCCGCTTTGCCGCAGCTTCGAACCGGCCCAACCCGGTCAAGGCGACCGCTTCACAATGCGCCGCCGCGTTATGGCCTCGTTTCGATTTTTGTTGTTTCGGCTTGCCTTGTTTCAGGTTTTGGCCGTCCCGCCACGCCAACGCCGTTTCAAGCCCCAGTTCGGGGTCGGTCCGCGCGCGGCGCATGCAGTCTTCATAGCGTTCGTCGACGCCAAAGGATTGCGCCGCCGCGCGAACTGTCATGACCGGAAGCGCCATCATCAGGCCAACCATAAAAATCAACGAATAGCGCATGAACCCGTCCGAAAACGCCCGCGAATTGTTAAAGGGCGCTTGTCGCCGCCTTCCCTTAAAGTCATGTTGAATTAAGTTTTAAGCAAGACCTACTTGACTGAGATGAGGCCGCCATGACGCCTGGAACGACCCCACGATTATTTTGCTTTGGCCTTGGCTATTCCGCCAGCGCATTGGCGCGCGGATTATTAGCGGAGGGGTGGCGCATTGCGGGAACATGCCGCGACGACTCCAGCCGGGACTCGCTTGTCGCGCAGGGAATCGAAGCGCATGTGTTCGACGGCCAATCACCGATGGACGGTTTCGACGCCGCCCTCGCGGGGACCACGCATTTATTGTCGTCCGCGCCGCCGTCAGACGCCGGGGACCCCATTTTGCAAATCCTCGGCCCGCAAATCGCCGCATTAACAACCCTGCAATGGGTCGGCTACTTATCGACCACCGGTGTTTACGGCGACCGGGACGGCGAATGGGTGGACGAGACATCGTCGCTGAAGCCGACCGGCGCGCGCGGCCAGCGCCGCGTCGATGCGGAAAAAGAATGGCTGGCGCTGTGGCGGGATCACGCCATACCTGTTCATGTGTTTCGTTTGGCTGGAATCTATGGCCCCGGTCGCAACCAGATAAACGCGGTGCGGCAAGGTGACGCCAAGCGCATCGACAAGCCGGGTCAGGTCTTCAGCCGTATCCACGTGGACGATATCGCCGCTATACTACGGGCGTCGATGGACAGGCCAAACCCCGGCGAGATATATAATGTCTGCGACGACGAAGCCGCGCCGCCGGGCGACGTCATTGCTTACATCGCCGCCCAACTCGGCGTCGATCCGCCGCCTTTGACGCCTTTTGACGCCACCGAATTGTCGCCGATGGCGCAAAGCTTTTATCGCGATAACAAGCGGGTGTCGAACCGACGCATCAAGGAAGACCTCGGCGTTACGCTGAAATGGCCGACCTATCGCGAAGGCGTAACCGGATTACTTGCATGCGATTCATCGCACTAATCATTCTCACCGCAACCCTGGGCGCGGCGTGTCAAACCATAGCCAAGCCTTCCGTCACGCCGTCATCCGTATTGGAGCCGCATCGCGTCACCTTCAACAGTGGCGACGGAACGCCGTTGAGCGCCTATCTGTTTCGCGCCAACACGGCCACACCGGGCCCTGCGGCCATCATATTGCATGGCTGCGGCGGCCTGTTGACCAAAAGCGGCAAGATGCAAAAACGCGAGACG
Source organism: Rhodospirillaceae bacterium (assembly GCA_018660965.1). Taxonomy (GTDB): domain Bacteria; phylum Pseudomonadota; class Alphaproteobacteria; order UBA8366; genus JABJJH01. The sequence continues at coordinate 9,281 of JABJJH010000278.1, forward strand.
GCGTGGCGTGAAATTTTGCTGGCGGAAGGCTACACCGTGCTTCTTGTGGACAGTTTCAATCCGCGTGGTCATCGCACCATCTGCCGCATCAAGTCCCGGCCCGTGCTGCCGGAACGAGAACGCCCGCACGACGCCTACGGCGCCCTGGAATGGCTGCAATCGCAATCCTTCGTGGACCCCAGCCGCGTTGCCTTAATGGGCTGGTCAAATGGCGCCATGGCGATGTTGTGGACCATTCGCGATGACGCCCGACAACGCCCCATGGATCTCGGCGCTGATTTTATTGCCGCCGTCGGGTTTTATCCGGGCTGCATAAAAATCGGGCGAACCGATTTTAAATCAGCGCTTCCAGCGCTGCTTCAAGTCGGCCTCGCCGACAACTGGACGATGCCGAAACCTTGCATCGCGCTGGTCGAAACATCGAACGAAAGCGGCGGCGCGGCGATGCAAATCGACGCCTACGAAGGCGCGACGCACGGCTTTGACCACCCCAATTCCAAACCCCGCGCGATCACCACGAAAAACAGCGTTTACCGGTCCGGCGAAAAGTCCGTATCGGTAGGCACGCATCCCGGTGCACGTCGGAAGGCGATTGATCGCGTAAAAGCCTATTTGCGCGCTAAGTTTGAAGACCCGAAGTAAAATGCTTTAGACGCCACATTTGGCTGCTGGAAATTTGCCTGATAGAGTGCAAGAAGCGGCATCGCAACCAAACTGGGCAAAAACTGGAAGGCAGCGGTTATGGAACAAGCAGCGGTCACTCCCCAAACGCAAACAGCGCCCATCAGCGTTAAACGTCTCGGATACAATATTGCGGCTGAAATCAGCGGCGTCGATTTGTCCGCGCCCGATGACTCGCAAGTCAGCGCCATTAACAACGCCTTGCTTGAAAACGAGATGCTGGTTTTCCGAGATCAGGATATCACGGCCGCGCAATTCATGGATTTCGGTCGCAAGTTCGGCGAACTTACAGTCAGCCCGTTTTCACCGACCCATGATGATAATCCCGAACTGATCATTTTGGACTACCACAAGGACAACCCGCCGCGCCTGACCGACAACTGGCACAGCGATGAAACCTTTCGCGAGACGCCGCCCAAGGCGACGATGCTGCATTCCCTCATCGCACCCCCAATTGGCGGCGACACCATGTTCGCAAGCATGTCTGCGGCTTATGAAGGGTTAAGCGACCAGACCCAACGCCTGATATCCGACTTGCGGTTCCTGGTGGACTTCACCCCGTTCCGCCGGGTGTTTGGAAACGACGCCGATAGCCTCCACAAACTTCGTGAAATCGAAAAAGAACATCCCATTCTGTCCCATCCGGTGGTTCGCGTTCATCCGGAAAGCGGGCGAAAAAGTATTTTTGTGAACAGCCAGTTCGCGATTGGCATCGAAGGCATGAAGGACAGCGAAAGCAAACCTTTACTGGAAATGCTATACGCCCAGGCGCGCATTCCCGAATACCAATTCCGCTTGCAATGGCAACCCAACACCGTCGCCTTTTGGGATAATCGTGTCATCCTGCATTACGCGATCCACGACTATTACCCACAGCGCCGATTGCTGGAACGGGTCACGATCAAGGGCGACAAGCCGTTTGGCGTGGAGGCGGATTACAAAGGGCCGTTTATCCCCCGGCGCGAAATAGAACTAAGCGACGTGGATCAACCGCCGAGCCCGGAAGACGGCCCGCTTCGGATGTTCAAGCAATCGGATTAAACGTCACTGTCCGCTGAGTTCGGCCACCGCGGCGCAAAGTCGTTCAAGGTCAGCCGGGCTGGACAGCCGATGATCACCGCCCTTGATCAGCGAGACCACGACATCGCGCGATGTAATGGCGTTCGCCGTCTTAAGCACATGCTCCACCGGAATCGTCTCGTCCTCCAGCCCATGCAGCACACGGACGGGACCGGTGAAGGGTATCGGTCCGTCCAGCACCAGATGCGCCCTGGCTTCTTCGATGAGACGCCGCGTGATCGGATACGGCCCGTCGTCATAAATGGAAGGTCGAAGCCACACACCCTCGATTTCGATTTGGCGTCGCGCCGCTGCGCTCAGGCTCGGCCACAGCAGGGCGTCGGTGAAATCCGCCGCCGGCGCCACCAAAACGAGGCCCCGCACCCGCGCCGGACGCGCCAACGCCAGCAACAACGCCATCCAACCGCCCATCGACGATCCGACGACGATTTGCGGCCCTTGGGCGACCCGGTCGCAAACCTCCAGCAAATCATCGCGCCATTCGCCAATCGCGCCATCAACGAAGTCGCCCGACGATGCGCCATGGCCTTGGTAATCGAAGCGTGTATATTGCTGCCCTCGCCTACCGCAAAATTCTTGCAACGTTGTGGCTTTCACACCCGCCATATCGGATTTAAAACCGCCGCAGAATATGACCCCAGGCTGATCTTGCGAGGACGAGGCGCGCGCAGGCGAATGATGGTAGGCGATTGCCGCGCCATTTTCGCGTGTTAAAATTGACGGTTTCATGGGCAATGGGCCGTTCGCTTGTAATATTAATGTAGTGGACAAAGCATGCACGACGGCGCGGAGATGAGCCAGGAAGTTAACACGGGGCCCGACGGCGCGGCCACCAAGCCGTTGACCGTGCTGCAGGTCCTGCCATCGCTGGTGACAGGCGGGGTTGAACGCGGCGCCGTGGACATCGCGGCGGCGTTGGTCGCGGAAGGCGAGCGCGCCATCGTCGTTTCATCAGGCGGCCCGATGACCCATGACTTGACGCGCGCGGGCGCCGAACAAATCACGCTTCCCGTTGATTCGAAAAACCCCTTTGTGATTCGTAAAAACATTGACCGCCTGGCGCAACTTATTCGCGACAACAATGTCGATATCGTACACGCGCGAAGCCGGGCGCCGGCCTGGAGCGCGTATTACGCCGCCCGGAAAACCGGCGCGCGATTCATCACGACCTTTCACGGAACCTACAATCTCGGCTTGCCGTTCAAGAGATTGTATAATTCGATCATGACGCGCGGCGACCGCGTCATCGCGATCAGCGAATTCATCGCGCAGCACATCCTGGACACCTATCACATCGACCCGGCGCGCATCCGGGTCATTCATCGCGGGATTAATTTTAATGTCTTCGATCCCGCCACGGTCAGCGCCGAGCGGGTGATTAAACTCGCCTCCGATTGGCGCCTCCCCGATGGCGTGCCAATCATCATGTTGCCGGGTCGACTGACTCAATGGAAAGGCCAAGCGGTCCTGATTGAAGCCTTGTCGCTGCTGCGCCGCGATGACATTCGCTGCATCATCGTGGGGTCTGAGCAAGGCAAAACCCGATATACCCGGCGCCTTCAATCCCTTATCGAAAAATTCGATCTGGGCTCCATCGTCCATATCGTCGGTGAATGCCGCGATATGCCGGCCGCCCTGATGCTGGCCGACGTGGTCGTCCATGCCTCAACGGACCCAGAGGCGTTTGGCCGGGTCATCGTCGAGGCTCAAGCCATGGGGCGCCCGGTCGTCGCTTCCGATCACGGCGCCAGCCGGGAACTGGTGGAACCGGGAGAAACTGGCTGGCTCGCACCGCCCGGCGACGCCAAGAGCCTCTCCGACGCGTTGCGAAACGCGCTCGGTCTATCGGTGGAAGACCGTGAAAGTCTGGCCGAAAAAGCCAGGAGACGTGCGCGCGCCCAGTTTGGCAATAGCGCGATGTGCGACGCCACACTGGAAACATACCGGTCTTTGCTCTCGGATCAGCGATCCCTAGGGTAACGCGCTCGTGACGAACCAGATCGAAAGTATTCTGATTATAAAACTCGGCGCCTTGGGCGATTTCGTCCAGGCGCTTGGCCCCTGCGCCGCCATTCGACGGCATCATTCGGACGCGCGCATAACATTGCTGACGACCGCGCCATTCATCGAATTGGCGGAATTATCCGGGTATTTCGACGACATTTGGATCGACGACCGGCCCGCCTGGTGGCGTGTCCTCACAATCCTCGCGTTGCGCCGGCGCCTGCGCAGCGGTCGCTTCAACCGCATTTACGACCTTCAAACGGCGGATCGCACCAGTTTCTATTTCCGCCTGATGGGTCGCCCGCGCCCGGCGTGGAGCGGCATCGCCCCCGGCTGTTCCCTCCCAGACCCCAATCCCGACCGCGACCGGCTGCACACCATCGAACGACAACGGGGCCAATTGGCGGCGGCGGGCATCGAAGAAGTTCCCTTACCCGACCTTTCCTGGGCGCAACGCGACACCGGTGACGGCGCCGCCCTTGATTGCGGCTTCGACATAGCGCCGGGTTTTGTTCTACTGGTCGCGGGCGGGTCGGCCCATCGCCCCACGAAACGGTGGCCCGCAGCGCATTTCGCCGAAATCGCCAAACGCCTGTCCGCCCTGGGCCATCAACCGGTGTTGCTGGGCGGTCCCGCGGACGAAGCCGCGACCAGAACCGTCGCCATGGCGCACCCCGGCGTGGTCGACCTGACGAGCAAGACAAGCCTAATCGATATCGTGACCCTTGCGCGCGCGGCAAGCGGCGCCATCGGCAATGACAGCGGCCCCATGCATTTGATCGCCGCCGCCGGTTGCCCGAGCGTCGTTATGTTTTCCAGCGAGTCCGATCCAGCGTTGTGCGCGCCGCGTGGAGCCGATATAGAAATTCTACAGCGCGCCTCGTTGGACGACCTCGACGTAAACGCGGTTGAAGCGGCGATGCGCTTGCGTTAAACCGTTGCGCCACAACGCCCCGCTGGCTGGATAACGTCAGGGGCGCCGGACAACAATTTGAAGCGGTGCAAAATGGTTGCGATCACCCTACCCGATGGCAGCGTTCGAGAATACGATGGTCCCGTCACCGGCGAACAGGTCGCCGCGTCGATTGGCCCCGGCCTCGCGAAAGCGGCCGTCATCGTAAAAATCGACGGCGAACAGCGCGATTTGAGCTTCCAGATCGACCGGGACGCCGCACTGCAAATAATCACCCGCGACCATGAAGACGCTTTGGACGTCCTGCGCCATGACTGCGCCCATATCCTGGCCGAGGCGGTTCAGGAGCTTTTCCCGGGGACGCAAATCACGTTTGGCCCGTCCATCGAGGACGGTTTTTATTACGACTTCCACCGCGAAGCGCCCTTTACGCCGGAAGATTTCGAGAAAATCGAAAAGCGGATGGCCGAAATCGTCGATCGCGACGAGACCATCACCCGCGAGGTCTGGAGCCGCGAAGATGCGCGACGGCTGTTCGAGGAAAAAAACGAGACGTTCAAAGCCGAACACGTGGACACACTGCCGGACGACGTGGAAATAACCCTGTATCGTCAAGGCGACTGGGTTGATTTATGCACCGGTCCGCATTTGCCCTCCACGGGCCGACTGGGCAAGTCTTTCAAGCTCATGAAGTTGTCCGGCTCCTATTGGCGAGGCGACCCTAAAAACCCGCAATTACAGCGGATGTATGGCACCTGTTGGCGCACCGACAAGGAACTGCGCGCCTATCTCCATCGGCTCGAAGAAGCGGAAAAACGCGACCATCGCCGCCTTGGACGGGAAATGAACCTTTTCCATATCCAGGAAGAAGCAGCGGGCAGCGTGTTCTGGCACCCCAAGGGCTGGACGCTGTACCGGACCTGCGAAACCTATATGCGCCGCCGTCTCGACGCCGCCGATTATGTCGAGGTCAAGACGCCGCAACTGGTGGACCGCAGCTTGTGGGAACGATCCGGCCATTGGGAAAAATTCCGCGAGCACATGTTCACCGCCGAAGCCGAACATGATCGCGTGCTGGCGCTAAAGCCGATGAACTGTCCGGGGCACGTGCAAATATTCCGTCAGGGCACCACCAGCCATCGCAATCTACCCATCCGCATGGCCGAATTCGGATCGTGCCATCGCAATGAACCATCCGGCGCGCTGCACGGGTTGATGCGGGTGCGGGCGTTCACCCAGGACGACGCCCACATTTTTTGCACCGAGGACCAGATCGTGTCCGAGACGAAACAGTTCTGCGAACTGTTGTTGTCGATTTATCGCGATTTCGGATTCGACGAGGTGGAGGTCAAATTTTCCGACCGCCCGGACGTTCGCGCTGGCGAGGATTCAGTCTGGGATCAGGCCGAAGCCGCGCTCATGACGGCAACGGAAGCCGCCGGTTTGTCCTTCACGCTCAATCCCGGCGAAGGCGCTTTTTACGGACCCAAGCTCGAATTTGTTTTGAAAGACACCATCGGACGGCACTGGCAATGCGGCACGCTGCAAGTTGATTTTGTGTTGCCGGAGCGCCTCGACGCCGCCTATATCGGCGTGGACGGCGAAAAACATCGCCCCGTCATGTTGCACCGCGCTATTTTGGGGTCGTTCGAACGGTTCATCGGCGTGTTGATCGAACACTACGCAGGACGGCTACCACTCTGGTTGGCGCCCGTTCAAGGCGCAATCGCCACGATCACATCCGACGCCGACGATTACGCCAAAGAGGTCGCCGCCGCCTTCACAACCGCGGGAATGCGGTTTTCCCTTGATACCCGCAACGAAAAAATTAATTACAAAGTTAGGGAACATTCCGTTACAAAACTCCCGTTAATCCTTGTAGTTGGCAAGCAAGAAGCGGAAAATCGGACAGTTGCGATTCGGCGCCTCGGTGGAAAAACACAAGAAATTGTTGCGCTCGACGACGCACTTAATACACTCTCTAAGGAAGCGGCGCCGCCACAATAGGCAGACGCCGACAAAAACAGTGAGTACAGCAGGTAGGATCGGCGTCGCCGGTCTCGATATTATGTTTAATGTAACGACAGGAGGAATCTATAGCTCGTCCACCGTTTAACGCCGCGCCGGTCCGCGAAGGCCCGCGTGTCAACGAGAGAATTGAATCGCAATCCGTGCGTCTGGTTGGCGCCGATGGTGAAATGATCGGCGTCGTAACCCTCGCCGAAGCCCAGGAACACGCTAATGCGGCCGGGCTTGATCTCGTGGAAGTCTCTCCAAGCGCCAAGCCGCCCGTTTGCAAAATCCTTGATTACGGTAAATTCAAATACGTCGCGCAGAAAAAAGCGAATGAAGCGCGCAAAAAGCAAAAGACCATCGACGTCAAGGAAATCAAGATGCGGCCAAATATCGACCAGCATGATTACGATGTAAAAATGCGGGCGATGGTCAAGTTTCTGGACGAAGGCGACAAAGTCAAAGTGACGCTGCGCTTTCGCGGTCGCGAACTGGCCCACCAGCAACTCGGTCGGGATGTCCTCAACAAAGTTCGGGACGAACTGGACGAACAAGCGAAGGTCGAACAGCATCCTTCCATGGAAGGCCGTCAGATGATCATGGTTCTGGCGCCCCGGTAAAACACGAACCTCAGCCGCCGCCATAGTTGGCGGCGGTGATTAGGCGCTTTTTTACTTCTTGTTTCGAAACGCCGACACCCGCGCGCCGGGTTCGCCGTCCCGATAGGATTGCGCCAGGGCGTCAATGCCCGCCATAACGCCGTCATCAAGCCCGCTGCGTTCCCATTGCCGCATCAACGCCTTTTGCACCCGGACGCCCGTGGGCCCATTGGCGAGGATGGTTTGAACGGTTTCAGCCACCGCCGCGTCCAGTTCATCAAGCGAAACAACGGATTCCACAAGCCCCCAATCGAGAGCCGTAACAGCGTCAATGGCGTCGCCGCGATACAACATCCATGCGGTGCGTCCCCACCCAATCAACCGAGGCAACAACGCCGCCTCGATCACGGAGGGAATATCGAACAGCACTTCCGGCATCGCGAACCGGGCGTTGTCCGACGCAATTCGGATATCGCAACCAATCGCCACCTCCAGCCCGGCCCCCATGCACGCGCC
>JABJJH010000558.1 GCA_018660965.1 Rhodospirillaceae bacterium
CGACCGCCCCTTCCAGCGTGTCGAACTGGCATACCGCCGCCGACATCGATTCAGGAATGCCGTAGAGGCGCAATTGCACTTCGGTAATGACGCCCAAGGTGCCTTCCGAGCCAACGAATAGCCGCGTCAAATCATACCCGGCGGCCGATTTACGCGCCCGCCCGCCGGTTTTGATGATGCGGCCATCGGCCATGACCACGGTCAGACCGAGAACGTTTTCGCGCATGGTGCCATAGCGAACGGCGTTGGTGCCGCTGGCGCGCGTCGCCGTCATACCGCCGAGCGAGGCGTCGGCGCCGGGATCGATGGGAAAGAACAACCCGGTGTCGCGCAGGGCCTCGTTCAACTGTTTCCGGCGCACGCCCGCCTGCACCCGGCAATCCAGATCCTCGCTGTTAATCTCCAGGATCGTATCCATTTCACTAACGTCGAGGCACACCCCGCCGCAAACGGCGACGACATGGCCTTCCAACGATGTGCCTGTTCCATAGGGAATGATCGGCACGTCATGTCGCGCGCAGATTTTCACCAGTTCGCTGACTTCCGCCGTCGAATGCGCAAAACAAACCGCGTCCGGCGGGATCGGCGAAAAATAATCCTCGCCGCTGCCATGATGGTCGCGCACGGCGGCGGCGGTCGAGACCCTGTCGCCGATAACGCCGCGCAGTTCCTCTATGAACGCCTCTGAAACCGGCTCAATCGCCTGATTCGCCATCATCAATATCTTTCAGTCATGTACCCGGCAATCAATGCGCAAGGCATTCGTGACAGCCCGTTTTCATCCCGAACTTCATTCCGAATCTCATATAGACTTACAACATCCGGAACTGCAAATCCGAACCGTCTTCGCCCGCGAACCGGACCTTGACGAGCATGCCTGCGGCATCATACCAGAGCTCCCGGTCGAGATCACCGGTCATGACGTAACGCCGGGCCCGGATGGTCTCGCCGCGAACGGTAATCTCTTCCCATTTCGCATCGCCGACATCCACCGTCATGACGGCGCCGTCAGCGGGGTCGATCAATTGTCCGGCGCGCGCCATATCCTGGCGCCAAAGACTGGAGGGAACGGCGTCACGGCCAACGTCACGCTCCTCGCCATTCACGCTCAACACCAATCCCGCGCCGTTCGGCCGCACGACGACATCGAAGGTTTCTCCGTTGTCATTCGTTTTGGCGCGTAATTCCCGAAGGACGCCGCCAACCCAAACCTCATGGGCTTCGTGTTCGAACAGGTACACGGGAATGAACAAAAACCGATAGTCCACCTCGACCTTGATGCGAACGTCGAGCCGGTCGTCCTGGCGTGTGAAGGTCACCTCGTGCAAGCCAATATCCTCGCCGTTTCGTTGAATGGCGAAACTTCGGCCATCCCCCGGAACCACGACGGACAGGGCGCTCGTCGCGGTCGCAACCAAGACAAACAACGCCGTGACGGCAGCGCAAAACGGCAAAGGCCGTAAGAACATCGGGGACTCCCATGGTTAGCCGACCCTGTTCTATCGCGAAAAGCGCCGCCAGAGGCAATAAATTTTCCGCGATCACCAACCCGCTCGTTTAGAATACCTTGCATGACCTCAGACCACGACAGAAACCATGGCGCGCCGGGCATAACCCGCATCCTTTTGACGTGCGCCGTGGTTTTTATGTGCCAAACCGTGACCGCCGCCCGCGCGCTGGACGTATCATTGGAACTGATTCTCGCCGTCGACTGCTCCTCCAGCGTGGAGCCCGGCGAATTCGCCTTGCAGAAGCAAGGCATCGCCGACGCCTTCCGGCACCCGACCGTGGTCAAGGCGATCAGCGCCGCCGCGCCAAACGGAATCGCAATTACCCTGGTGCAATGGTCGGGCGCCAGCGCGCACTCTCAAACGCTCGGCTGGATGCGCGTCTCTGATCGAGAAAGCGCGGAGCGGGCCGCACGGGCGATAGAAACCGCGCCACGATTTTTGCGATGGGGCGCAACGGCGATTGGCGAGGCCATTGCGTATTCTCTCACGCTGTTCGAGGACAATGGCTTTGAGGGCCTCCGCAAGGTTATCGACATTTCCGGGGACGGCGCATCCAACCAGGGAACATTCCCCATTTACACCCGGGAAGTTGCGGCGAAGGCGGGCGTCACGGTGAACGGGTTGGCGATCTTGAACGACGACCCGTCGCTCGATATTTATTACCGCCAACAGGTCATCGCGGGCGCGCGCGCCTTTGTGGAGCAGGCGGCGCGGTTTGAGGATTTCGCCGTGGCGATGCGCCGCAAGTTGATTCGCGAAATTGGCAGTCCGCCTTCGGCGCGCTCACCCGTTGAAACAGGCCGTCAATTGGCGAAGACCACCTCGACCGCGCCCAGCGCGCCAAAATCAGCAACGACCGTGCTGCCCGGCGGGGCCTTGAAAATGCCCATCGTACTGCCGGTGGTGACCCAATCGCCCGACTTCAGACCCTTGCCGCGACTGGACAGGTGATTGGCGATCCAGGTTAACGAATTCAAAGGATTACCCATGACCGCGGCGCCGGACCCGGACGCCACGACCTCGCCGTCGACCTTCACATCCGCCTTTGCGGCCGCTAAATCCAGAGCGCGCCAATCCGCAATCGCCGCCCCGTGCACGAAAGACGCGTTGCCGCAGTGATCCGCGATGACCGCGACCCCGCCATGCGCCCCACCGGTCGCAACACGGCTATCGACGACCTCGATGGCGGGATGCAGGGTTCCGGCGGCGGCGGCGACCTCCTCAAGCGTATAGGGCGTCTCGCGCGGGGGCAGGTTTCCCGACATCCTGAACCCGAATTCAGCCTCCACCCCGCGCCACGACTCTGCCGGCAGATTCAGGTTTGCGGGGCTTGGCACGATATAGGGCGCGAAAAGCGGCCCGCAGGCGGGTCCATCCACACCCATCGCCTTTTGTCCCGCTTCGTTGGTGAATGCGGCCTTCCAACCGCCAATGGGTAATTGGAATTGGATTATAATTTCATCCAGAACGTCGTGGGCCTCCACCTGGTTCGCGGGAAATTCACCGCCGGGGAAATCTTCAAGGATGGAATGTTCGAGTCGCGCGTTTATCAACGCCTCGGCGATTTCGACCGGATCAATCATGGATGCTTCCTTTACGTTTACTGGCTTTCTGAACGGGTCCTGGCTTTGCTAACGAGATGGGCGGTCACGCCATGGCTTCCTTGCGTTGCTGTACGACCTGATCGGCTTCACGACCCGACAATTCGTTCAGATGGTCGAACGACCAGTCGAAAGTACCGATCCCCTGCGTCAAGGATCGCAGGTCGATGATCAGATCATGCAATTCAGACTGCGGCATGAAGGCTTCCACGACATCCCAGCCATCCCAACCGTCCTTGGCGTTGAAGCCGAGTATCTGGCCGCGCCGCTTGGTCACCGTTCCCTGGGCGCGCGCGGTGAAGTCGTTCGGCACTGAAATCCCGACCTTACACACCGGCTCCAGCAGGATTGGCGCGCATTGGGGCAGCCCGTCCTTCATCGCCAGAATGCCAGCGCGCCGAAACGCCATGTCCGAACTGTCAACGGCGTGATGCTGGCCATCGAACAAGGTCACCGACACATCGACGACCTGGAATCCCAGCGGCCCTTCGGTCAGATATTCCTTCACGCCAGCTTCCACGGCCGGGATATAGTTTTTCGGCACCGATCCGCCGTGAATTTTATCCTCGAACGCGAATCCGGAACCACGCGCCAAGGGTTTGATTTCGATCTGGATGTCGCCGAATTCCCCATGGCCGCCGCTTTGTTTTTTATGGCGCGCATGCTGCTTGATTGGTTTGCGAATGGTTTCTTTGTAGGGGATCAACGGCTTATCGGTGCTGATCGAAACATTATATCGCTTGTTCAGCTTTTCGATGGCGACCTGTAAATGAATATCGCCCTGCCCCCACAACAACATTTGATGCGTGTCGTTGCAGTGCTCGACGCTCAACGAAGGGTCTTCGTCGATAAGTTTCGCGATGGCGGTCGATAGCTTGACTTCGTCTTCTCGTTTTTCGGAATGGACCGCGTGTGAATACAGCGGGCGCAAGGGTTCCGGCCAACCGCTCTGTTTCAATTGGTCACCACACAGGGATTGCCCGGTATGAACGGCGTCAAGCCGCCCAAGCGCCACCACCTCGCCAACGCCAGCGCTGGCTATTTTTTCCTGATCGTGGCCCATCAACCGGTACATTCCGCCGATGCGGTCATCCCCGGCCATCATCCCGTCCTTGACCGCGCCGCGCCACACCCGCACGACCGACAATTTACCGGAATGGGGCATGTGGTAGCTTTTGAACACGGTCGCGAACGGGTCAGTCGCCCCTTCCACGCCCAACCGCGCCAACGCGGCGCCGGAGTCCGGCGTTTCATGCCGCAACGCCTTCATCAACCGAAGCACGCCGTTGTTGTGTTCCGCCGCGCCGATAAAGACGGGCGCGACGCTGTGCTCGGCTAAATCCTTGGCCAGATAATCGTACACATCCTCTTTCGGCGGAACCGTGTCTTCCAGCAACATTTCCAGCAACGGGTCATCGTAATTCGAAAGTTCCTCCAGTAATTCCTGGCGGGCTTCCGATTCGCGATTCTGCATTTCATCGGGAATTTCGATCAACGCCGATGGTTCGCCGGGCTTGTAGACGTAAGCCCGCTCCGACACCAGATCGACATACCCGGTGACTTTTTCACCCGCCCGGATCGGGACATGGCGTAGAACCAATGGTCGGCTGGATACGCCTTGCAGGGCGCTCAAAATGTCGCGAACGCGGGTGGCCGCTGTATCCATTTTGTTTATGAAGATGATGTAGGGAATGTCGTGTTCGTTCAGAAAATGCAGCAACGGCGCGGTGACGATCGCGCGATCCGGCTCCGGATCCACGACGACAACAGCGATATCGGCGACCATCAACGCCGCCTGGGCTTCCTGCCAGAACTCAATCGATCCCGGACAGTCCAGGAAGGTCCAGCGCTCGCCCAGGAAGGTCCCGTTGCCAACTGAAATTTCGGTGCTCATGTGTCGCGCGCGGGCTTCCGGCGCGGCGTCGCCAACCGTGTTGCCCTCTTTTACCGTACCTTGTCGATGGATTGCGTCGCAGGTGTGCAGCAACGTCTCCAGCAATGTCGTCTTGCCGCTGAGATAGGGGCCGACAATCGCCGCGCAACGCGGCCCCGAAGGTGCTCTTTCCGCCATGACATGGTCCTCCCGTACGGTATTGATTTTGTGTTCAGTCGCTTATTCGGTCTTCCTTTTTGTTCTCGCGAATTTGTTTTCACCGCGAAGATTATATTGTGAAACGCCTGCCGCGCGATGCAAGAAAAAACCGCCCCGGCGATGGCCGTGGGCGATTTTAATATTGCGCTGTGAACTGAAAGGTTAACGCCGCGCCGCGCAGGCGCCCCCGAACGATCAGCGTAGCGCGGCGCAGGCGCCCCCCGAACGATTAGCGCAGCGCGGCGCAGGCGCGCTGAATGCGCTGGCAGGCGTC
>JABJJH010000311.1 GCA_018660965.1 Rhodospirillaceae bacterium
ATACGCGCGGCATCATGCCGGAAGTCGGCGGCGAATCGCACTTCTTTCTATCCGCCAACCGCAACAAGAAAAGCGTCGCGTTGAATTTGGCGTCCGAGGAAGGCCGGGAGATCATTCACCGCCTGGCCGAGCAATGCGACGTGTTGATCGAAAATTTTCGCACCGGCGTCATGGCGCGCCATGGGCTTGATTACGACTCGATGAAGGATCGCCATCCGCACCTCGTCTACTGTTCCATTTCCGCCTATGGACGCACCGGACCAAAGGCGAAATGGGCCGGGTTCGACCCGATCCTGCAGGCGGAATCGGGCATGATGTCGATCACCGGCGACCCGGATGGCGACCCGACGCGCCACCCGCTGTCGATCATCGACACTTATACGTCCCTGTACGCGACGCAATCCATCATGGCGTGCCTGATGGTGCGCCAGCGGACCGGGCGTGGTCAGTTTATCGATCTGGCGTTGATGGATTGCGCCATGGCAGTGCTGACCAATGTCGGCACGAATTATCTGGTGACAGGCGCCGTGCCGGGGCGGTTTGGAAACATGCATCCGACGACCGTGCCGAACGGCTTGTTTCACACGAAAACCGCGCCACTGTATATCGCGGTCGGCAATCCCAAGCTCTGGACGAATTTTTGCGACGGTGTGTTGGAACGACCGGATTTAAAGGACGATCCCCGCTTCAAGGAAAGGCCCGACCGCTTGAAGCATCGCGCGGAAATGGTGGAAATTCTGAACGAAATATTCGCCGCTCAGCCCTGCGAATTCTGGTTGGAGCGGTTGCGGCGCGCCGGCGTGCCCGGCGGTGCGGTGCAAAGCGTCCCGGAAGCCTTCGACGCGCCCGATGCGAGCGAACGCGGCATGATCGTTCCCATCGACCACCCCACGATAGAAGGGCTGCGCCTGATCGGCTCGCCCATTCGGTTATCTGAAAGTCATGTGCCCAAACCCCAGGCGCCGCCCCTGCTGGGGCAGCACACCGAAAGCGTTCTTTCGGATTTGCTCGGGATGGGCCCGGCGGATTTCGACCGCTTGCGCGCGGAAAAAGTTATCCGATAGTGGTCTGATCGAAACGCTTGGTTCCCAAGCCTTTCGTGAATCAGACCACCAACGCATTGATCAGTTGCCCCACTAGGCGTTTAAGCTGGCGCGAAAACGTCGTCTTCCTGCTTGCCTTTCAGCGCGGGAATAGCGACCCGCCCCTTGAAGGCGGAATCGTGCTGCACGGTCGGCATGACCCGGTCGGCGAACAGACGCATGTTCAATTCACCGTCTTCGTGCGGCATGCCGCCATAGGAAAAGTCGCAGACCATGTGGTCGGTGCCCGTCAGGCCCTGCAATTCGCTGATTTGTTGAATGCAGTCGTTCGGCGTGCCGACAATCTGAATTTTGACGTAGAAGTCGGTCATCTTCCGGCGCGCTTCTTCGTCCTTCAGCTTCGAATAGGTCTTCGCCATTTTGCCGTAGGATTCGTAGCCCTTCACTGTCGCGAGATGTCCGTCGGAGAATTTGTAGTGACTGTCGATGGAATCCCATTTCGCGCCGAGATACTGCATTGCGCGATCATGGGCTTCGTCACGGCTTTCGGAGACGGAAACATTGGTGAGAATCACCGGCGGGCGCGGCGTGTGGCCGACGCTGATGGCGATGTCGCGAAAACTTTGAATATCGGTCGCCGCTTTGGTCCATTCGTTTTGCATGATGACCATCATGCCGAAGCCAAGCTTGGCCATGATCTCCGCCGATTCCGGGCTGACGGAGGATGCGTAGAACCGGCGTTCCGGATGCGACATTGGCCGTGGCCGGATCGACATCTTGGGGATCTGGTAATATTCGCCGTCCCATTCGAACACTTCGTCGGTCAGCGCCTTGGTGATCAATTGCGCGGATTCGGCGAAGCGGGGGCGGGCTTCCTCCATGGGAATGCGGAAGCCTGCATATTCGGTGGTCGCGGCGCCGCGTCCGAACCCGAACATGCAGCGACCACCGCACAGAAGGTCCAGATAGGCGATCTGTTCGGCGACGCGGATCGGGTCATGCCAGGGCAGTACGATAACGCAGGTGCCGAGCGTGATCCGTTTCGTCCGGCCCGCGAAGTAGCTCAGCAGTTGCAGCGGGTGCGGCGACATCGAATAGCCGGTGAAATGATGTTCCAATCCGAACAGAGAATCGAAACCAAGCGGTTCCGCCAAATCGCCAAGCGACAGATGTTCCGCCAGAACTGCTGCGTCGGAGCGCCCGGATTGCGCCAATACGCTTAAATCAGTACCGATCTTCATGAGATAATCCCCGTGTTAATTGTACGGACATTTTAAGCCAACTTACGTCTGGTCACAAGTCAGATGGATTCACCCGATTTGTTTGGAGCGGAAGTCCGGCGTGCGTTTTTCGCGGAAGGCCTTGCCGCCTTCCTTTGATTCCTCGGTTTCGTAATACAGATTGACCGCTTCAAAACCGACACGGCTGATGCCGCGAATATTGTCGGTGGATGCGTTGAAGGAGCTTTTGGCGATGGCGATGGCGGTGGGGCTTTTCTCGCAAATTTCCGCGCACCACTTGTCGACCTCGGCGTCGAGTTGGTCGTCGGGCACCACGGTGTTCACCAATCCCATCTCCAGCGCTTCGGCGGCGCTGTAGCGGCGGCATAGGTACCAGATTTCGCGCGCCTTCTTTTCGCCGACGATGCGTGCCAGATACGCAGTGCCGAACCCGGGATCGACGGAACCGACCTTGGGGCCGACTTGACCGAAAACGGCGGTTTCGCTGGCGATGGTCAGGTCGCAGATTGTCGCGATGACGTTGCCGCCGCCAATGGCGTAGCCGCGCACCTTCGCAATCACCGGCTTGGGCGCGTCGCGCATGGCGTTGTGCAGGATTTCGACAGGAACGCCGATGGTGCCCGTGCCGTAGCGGCCCTTGCCCTTGTCGCCCTGGTCGCCGCCGGTGCAAAACGCTTTGTCTCCGGCGCCGGTCAACACGATGGCGCCAATGTTCTTGTCCCAGCTCGCGTGCATGATCGCGTCAATGATTTCCTCATACATGCCTTCGCGGATGGCGTTATAGCGCTCCGGTCGGTTCAAGGTGATGGTCGCAACGTGGTCTTTCTCCACGTACAAAATGTCTCGGTATTCCTTATCACTCACGGTAAAATCCTTATCTTTGACGGCCCTTGAACTTAACGGCCTTTGAATTCGGCGTCGCGTTTTTCCAGGAAGGCGGACATGCCCTCGCTCCGGTCTTCTGTTGTGAACAGCCCGGCGGTCAAATGCCGCTCGAATTCCAGGGCCGGTTCCAAATTCATCTCCATGCCGGAATTTATGGCGATCTTCGCGTACCAGACGCTTAACGGCGCGCGTTCGGCGTAGGCGTCGACTCGCGCCAGCGCCGTGGCCAAGACCTGATCCGGCTCGACAACGCGGCTGACCAGCCCGATGCGCAATGCAGTTTCGGCATCGATGAAATCGGCGCTGAATAACATGTCCTTCGCCCATTCCCGGCCAACGACGCGGGGCAGGCGTTGCGTGCCGCCGGCGCCCGCGACCGAACCGATTTTCGAGCTGGTGACGCCGAATTTCGATCCCGACCCGGCGATGCGGATGTCGCAGGCCAGCGCCACTTCCAACCCGCCGGTCAGGCAAAATCCGTTGATCGCCGCGACAACCGGCTTGCGCGATTTTTCGATGGCGCGGTTGCAGTGGTCGAAATGCGACAACATGGTGTGCGTGCTTGGCAAATCCTGGGCTTTCAACGCGCTGGCCAGATCCGCGCCGGTGGAAAAGAACTTGTCGCTGCCGGTCAGGATAATGCCGCGAACGCTGTCATTGGCGTCCAGTTCCTGCACCTTGTCACCGATGGCGCGCAGTAATTCGTCGCTGAGCGCGTTGTACTTGTCCGGCCGATTCATGGTCAAAATCGCCGCATG
>JABJJH010000149.1 GCA_018660965.1 Rhodospirillaceae bacterium
ATCCATGACCGGTCTTGTCGATTTCTGTATCGACCGGGCGTATTAGAGCGCGACACGCTCTACTAACCAGAAGGGGAGAACGCGCCAATGCCGAAAGGATTATTGGGCGACTATGACGCCACGGAACTCGAACGCCAGTACAACCCCCGGGTTTTCACCCCCAACGCCGAGGATTTGATCGACCTCGCGGAAGAATTGAGCGCGGATTACCTGAAGCGCGCGGGTAAAGTACTGCCCGACATCGCTTACGGGCCCAGCGCCGCCGAAGGCCTGAACCTGTTTTTGCCGGACAACCCGCAAAACGCGCCGGTGGAGCTTTA
The DNA here is from genome assembly GCA_018660965.1 of Rhodospirillaceae bacterium. Classification (GTDB taxonomy): domain Bacteria; phylum Pseudomonadota; class Alphaproteobacteria; order UBA8366; genus JABJJH01. The sequence continues at coordinate 321 of JABJJH010000149.1, forward strand.
TATTCATGGCGGATACTGGCGCGCGCGGGACAAGGATGATTTCGGGTTCATGGCCGAACCCATCGTCAACGCCGGTGGAATTTGCGCCGTCGTCAATTACGCGTTGTGCCCCATTGTCACGCTGGATGAAATCGTCCGCCAGATGCGCGCCGCGACCGCGTGGCTGCACCACAACATCGCCGACCATGGCGGCGACCCGAACCGTATTCAGGTGACCGGCCATTCCGCGGGCGGGCATTTGACCGCGATGGTGATGGCGACCGACTGGCCAGAGTTCGAGGACGGCTTGCCCGCCGATCTGGTCAAATCCGCGATTCCCGCCAGCGGCGTGTTCGAAATCAAACCGATTATCGGCACATCCGTGCAGGACGCCGTGAAACTGGATTCGGTTTCGGCGGAACGCAACAGCCCGCTACGCCAGCCCATCGCCAACAAGGGCGTCATGGCCGTTACCGTCGGCGGCGCGGAGAGCGAAGAGTTCAAACAGCAGTCGAAGGCCTACACCGAGTACGCCCGCGCACAGGGACTGACCGTCGAACACTTCGAAATCCCCGGGAAAAATCACTTTTCCATCCTGACCGACACGACGGCGCCCGATTACGCGCTGTCCGAGGCCCGGTTGCGATTGATGGGATTGACCTAAGCCGCGATTGTACCGACGGAATCGGGAACGATCAGGCGCGCCGCCGTCGCCGCGACAATGTCATCCGGCGTGAAGCCCGGCGCCACTTCGTCCAGGACAAAGCCGTCCGGCGTCACGCTGATGACCGCCATATCCGTGAACACCTTGGTGACGCAGGCCCGCGTCGTCAACGGATACGTCAAGGCCTCCACCAGCTTCGGCGTCCCGTCCTTGTCGGTCTGACTCATGGTGATGAACACCCGCTGCGCGCCGACCGCGATATCCATCGCGCCGCCGATGCCGCCGACATGCTTGTCCGGCAGCCGCCAGTTCGCGAAATCCCCGTTATCGGCCACCTGATAGGCCCCCAGGATGGCCGCGTCGAGGCGCCCACCGCGCGCCACGGCGAAGGAATCCGCGTGATGCACGAACACCGCGCCGGGGATCAACGTCACCGGTCCCTTGCCCGCGCTCATCAAATCGGTGTCGATGTCTTCGTCCGCCGGACGGGGGCCCATGCCGATGATGCCGTTTTCGCTGTGGAAAATAACATCGCGGCCTTCGGGAATATAATTGACGGCCAGGGTGGGAATGCCGAGCCCGAGATTCACCAACCAGCCGTCTTGCAGTTCCGCCGCGACGCGTTTGGCGATTTGATCGCGATCCAGTCGCACGCCTTCACTCATGACCATGCTCCATCCCAGCCTTCGGGCTTGTAGCGGCCGGTTATGAAATACCGGTCCACGAACACGCCCGCCGTCATAATGTGTTCCGGGTCGAGATCGCCAAGGGCGACTTCCTCGTCCACCTCGGCGATGGTGTATTTGGCCGCCATCGCCATGACCGGATTCATGTTTTGCGACGCCAATCGGTAGATCAGATTACCACGCGGATCGGCGCGGGTGGCCTTGATCAGGGCGATGTCGCCCGGCAAGGCTGCTTCGATCAGGTATTCCTCGCCGCCGATTTCATGGGTCGCCTTGCCGTTGGCGATTTCGGTGCCGACGCCCGAAGGGGACAGAATGCCGCCCAGGCCCGCGCCCGCCGCGCGCATCCGTTCCGCCAGAATGCCCTGCGGCACAATTTCAAGATCGACTTTTCCCGCCTCGTACAGTTCCTTGAAGATCATGGATTCCCGGCCCCAGGGAAAACTGCAGATCACCTTGCCGACGCAGCCCCGTTCCAGCAGGCGCGCGACCCCGAGCCGTTGCGGGCCGGAACTGTTATGGACAACGGTCAATCCGCGCAGGCCGCGTTCGCACACGCCGTCGATCAGCTTTTCCGGAATACCGGACAGCCCGAATCCGCCAACCAGCACCGTATCGCCATCGGAAATCCGGTCGAGCGCGTCATCCAGCGTCGCCGCCTTTTTCTGCTTCATCGGAACCGCCGTCATTCATTGTTGCGAAACGACGTTAGCGCAAGCCAATCGTCCCATCAACACCGGGGAGATCAGGCGCGTTTTTCATAATGTCCGGCGATATATTCATCGACGACGCCCTGGAACTGTTCGGCGATGTCGGCGCCGCGCAAGGTCATCGCCTTTTCGCCGTCGATGAACACCGGGGCCGCCGGTTCCTCGCCGGTGCCGGGCAGGCTAATGCCGATGTCGGCATGTTTGCTTTCACCGGGCCCGTTCACGATGCAGCCCATCACCGCCAAATTCATGGATTCGACCCCGACATACGTCTCGCGCCATTCCGGCATCTGCGCGCGGACGTAATCCTGAATGCTGCCGGCCAGATGCTGGAACACGGTGCTGGTGGTGCGGCCGCAACCGGGACATGCGGTGACCAGCGGCGTGAACGCCCGCAAGCCCATGGTTTGCAATATTTCCTGCGCAACGATGATTTCTCGCGTCCGGTCGCCGCCCGGTTCCGGCGTCAGGGACACCCGGATGGTGTCGCCAATGCCTTCCTGCAACAACACCCCCATCGCCGCCGTCGACGCGACGATGCCCTTGGAGCCCATGCCCGCTTCGGTCAGCCCCAGATGCAAGGCGTAGTCGCCGCGCGCCGCCAGTTCGCGATACACCGCGATCAGGCTTTGCACGTCGCTGACTTTACAGGACAGGATTATCTTGTCGCGGCCCATGCCCAGCGCTTCGGCGCGCGCGGCGTTTTCAATCGCGGAGATGACCAACGCTTCGTGCGTGATGGCCGCCGCCTCCTGGGGCGCCGCGGATTTTGCGTTTTCATCCATCAACCGCACGACCAGATCCTGATCCAGACTGCCCCAGTTAACGCCGATCCGAACCGGTTTGTCGTATTGCAAGGCGACGTCGATCATCGTCG
>JABJJH010000504.1 GCA_018660965.1 Rhodospirillaceae bacterium
GTCAGCATCGGGTCGATCAGAACCGCGACGCCGCGCGCCGTCAATATATCCGTCAGCGGCGCGGAATCCGCCGCCGGACGTGTCAGTAATACGCGTATGACCGCATCCTTCCGACCCTGCCTACTCAATCTTCAGGCGCCAAACAGGTTAGGCCCCGCCGCCGCCTTCAACGCCGCGCCAAGCGCCTCGCCCAACGCAGTGGCGTCGCTGCGCGCGCCGCGGTCGCGTTTACGATAAACCCGCTTCCCGTCCGGGCTCGCGACCAGCCCCGTCATGGTCAGCGCATCCGGTCCGTCAAATTCCGCCAAGGCGGCGATTGGCGTACGGCACGACCCGTCCAGCGTCGCCAACATGGCGCGTTCGGCGGTGACCCGGATCGCCGTGTCCGCGTGATTCAATGGCGCCAGCAAGCCTCGCAACCGGTCGTCGGATTCGCGAATTTCAACGCCAACCGCGCCCTGGGCGACGGCGGGCAGCATTTCCTCGACATCCATGATGCTGGTCAGCACATCGGCCTTGCCCAACCGGACGAGCCCGGAAACCGCCAACAATGTCGCGTCGCAATCTCCAGCGGCGAGCTTGCCGAGCCGGGTCTGGACATTGCCGCGAATTGATTCTACCCGCACATCGGGCCGCGCGGCCAGCACTTGCGACTGGCGGCGCAACGACGACGTGCCCACCACCGCGCCGGGCGGCAAATCGGCCAGGCGCGCCGCGTCGCGACCGATGAACCCGTCGCGCGGATCCTCGCGCTCCAGAATGACGTCAATGACAAGCCCGTCCGGCAGCCAGGTCTCCACATCCTTCATGGAATGCACGGCAAGGTCGATGCGCCGGTCGACTAGCGCTTCTTCGATTTCCTTGGTGAACAGACCTTTCCCGCCAACATCGGCGAGCGGCCTGTCGGTGATGCGGTCGCCCGACGTCCGGATGACGATTACCTCGACGTCCAGGCCAGCATGGGCGGCGATCAAGCCGTCCCGCACCTGGTTCGCCTGTATCAGCGCCAGGGGCGATCCTCGCGTCCCGATCCGAACCGCGTCGCCAACATCATTTTGCGCCATGCCGCATCCTCGCCATAAATAGATTCGGGACGTATACCCAATTCCATGATATTTGTCCCGCCCGAAGAAGACACTGCTTGGCGTAATCCATGGCTTTGACGATTGTTGTTATTGTTATTTTGTTCATCGCGTGCGTGGTCGTCGCGGTCAAGGCGAAGGCGCATTATCCAGATTTCACCGACGACCAGCTTTTGAACCAGCACCGGCGCTTTCTCAACGACCTCGACCGAACCCGCAAATATGTCGGCGCGGCGTATTTCGTACAGAAGGAGAAAGGATCGGACGCGCAGGCGGAATTAACCCTGCGCGGGTTTGACGTCAAACTGGCGCTAAAGGAACATCGCGCCGCGTCCTTGGCGGGCCGGCCGATGGATTGGAGCGTCTGCCGACGGCATGATCGTTTGCCGGGAATTTCCAACAAACCCTGATGACGTGCTAAACCCTATCCAGCCCCAACCGCAACACGGACAAGACACCGACCGATGATCGTCCTTGGCATCGAATCTTCCTGCGATGAAACCGCCGCCGCTGTCGTTGGTGACAATGGTGTTCGTGGTGGCGGCGCGGTCTTGTCCAACGTGGTGTATTCCCAGTTGGAGGAACACCGGCCCTATGGCGGGGTGGTGCCGGAAATCGCGGCGCGCAGCCACCTGTCGCATATCGACGGCGTGGTCGAACAGGCGATGACCGATTCCGGTCTCGGTTTCGGCGATCTGGACGGCGTCGCGGCGACAGGCGGCCCCGGTTTGATCGGCGGCGTCCTTGTCGGCATGATGACCGCCAAGGCCATCGCGTTGGTGCATGATGCGCCGTTGATCGCGGTCAATCATCTGGAAGGCCATGCGTTAACCGCGCGCTTGACCGACGATGTGTCATTTCCGTATCTGCTGCTGCTTGTGTCGGGCGGCCATTGCCAGTTGCTCGACGTCGCCGGACCCGGCCAGTACACGCTGTACGGAACAACCATCGACGACGCCGTGGGGGAAGCCTTCGACAAGACCGCGAAACTATTGGGCTTGCCGTATCCCGGCGGTCCCGCGGTCGAAGCCGCCGCGCAAGACGGCGACCCGGACCGGTTCCGACTGCCGCGCCCGATGACCGGGCGTCCCGGGTGCGATTTTTCCTTTTCCGGGCTGAAAACGGCGGTCGCGCGACTGGCCGAACGAACCCTGACCGCCCCTGCGGACGAACGGCCCGCAAACGAACGCGATGTGTCCGATATCGCCGCGTCCTTCCAGGCCGCCGTCGCGGGTTCCCTGGTGGACCGGACCCGGAACGCCATCCGGCGACACGGGGAAACACATGGACTGGAATCGCGCACCCTGGTCATCGCCGGCGGCGTCGCGTCAAACCAGTATTTGCGCAACGCGCTCACGGCGCTCACCGATGAAGAAGGCCTGCGCTTCGTCGCCCCGCCGCCCGCATTGTGCACCGACAACGCCGCCATGATCGCTTGGGCGGGCGTGGAGCGTCTGCGCCTGGGGCTGACCGACGACCTGGACTTCGCCCCGCGCCCGCGCTGGCCATTGGATGCGACCTTGAAGCAGGGGGCGGCGTGACCGGCATCACCATCATCGGCGGCGGCGCCTTCGGGACGGCGCTGGCCTGCGTCGCGCGCCGCAACGGCGCCGACACTATATTGTGGGCGCGCAGTGAATCCGTCGTCGATTCCATCAACCGGGGCGTGGGGAATCCGGACTACCTGCCCGGCGTCGCGTTGGAGCCGGGCATCGCCGCGACCACCGATATCGACGCGGCGATTACCGGCGCGGACGCTATCCTGCTGGCGACGCCATCGCAATATTTGCGCGGCGTCGTGCAATCCTTCACGGCAACCCTGGACCCCGAAACGCCGCTGATAATCTGCGCCAAGGGCGTTGAGCGCGGCGCGAATTTGTTGATGAGCGAAGTCCTGGCGCAGGTCGCGCCTGAAAACCCCGTCGCGGTGCTGTCGGGTCCAACTTTCGCGATCGAGGTCGCGCGGCGCCTGCCGACCGCCGTCACGCTCGCCGCCCGCGACGCCGACTTGGCCGAGCGTTTGGCGGCGATGATCGGCTCGCCAATTTTCCGGCCCTATGTGTCCAGCGATCCCATCGGCGCGGAAATCTGCGGCGCGGTCAAAAACGTGTTAGCCATCGCCTGTGGCATTCTGCAGGGGCGTCAAATGGGCGATAACGCGCGCGCGGCGCTGATCACGCGCGGCGTCGCTGAAATCGCCCGGCTTGGCGCGGCCAAGGGCGCGCACCCGGCCACCGTCATGGGCCTGTCCGGGCTTGGCGACCTGACCTTGACCTGCAACGCCATGCAGTCGCGCAATTTCTCGCTTGGCGTCGCGCTCGGCGAGGGTCAAACGCTTGACGATATCCTTCAGTCCCGGCAATCGGTCGCCGAAGGCGTCACGTCCGCCGAATCGGTTGTGGCGCTGGCCGGCTCGATGGATGTCGAAATGCCGATCTGCGCCGCCGTCAACCGGATCGTGACCGAAGGCGGCGACATCGACGAAACCATCGCAGGGCTGCTGTCGCGACCGTTCCGGGCAGAGTAAAAAATTGACCGGGTTGATCGCGGTCATTAGCCTTATACGAAACCACAAAACACCCGAGGAACGAACATGGCGTATTGGTTGATCAAGTCCGAGCCCGGCGCGTGGTCCTGGGAGGATCACGTCAAGGTTGGCGTGGAGCCCTGGGACGGGGTCCGCAGTCATCAGGCCTGCAACAATATGAAGGCTATGCAGATTGGCGATCTGGCGTTCTTCTATCATTCGGTCAAGGAACGCCGGGTCGTTGGCATCGTCGAGGTCGTGAAGCTGTACTATCCCGACCCGTCCGACGACAGCGGCCGGTTCGGCATGGTGGACTTCAAGGCGGTGAAAGCGGTCAACACACCGGTCCCGCTGAGCGACATCAAGGCGGTGCCGCAACTCGACAACATGGCGCTGGTCAAACAGTCGCGGTTGTCCGTGTGCCCCGTCAGCGAACAGGAATGGAATTTGATCATGGCGATGGCGGAAACGACCCTGTAAACGGGCGCCGCCGCGGCACGTCATCATATCAGGGAGGGAGTTTAACAATGTCGGATCATCATGTGTTTCCCGTACCGGCTTCGGTCGCGGCGGATGCGAAGGTCGATAACGACCGGTATCAGGACATGTACGATCAATCCGTCGCCGACCCCGTCGGGTTCTGGGGCGAGCAGGGCAAACGGATTGACTGGATCAAACCCTACACCCAGGTCAAGGACACCGATTTCGACGCCGACAACCTCCACGTCCGCTGGTATTACGATGGAACGCTGAACGCTTCGGCCAACTGCCTCGACCGCCACCTGGAGTCGAAAGGCGATCAGGTCGCGATCATCTGGGAAGGCGACGACCCCAAGGACGACAAGAAAATCACCTATCGCGAATTGCACGCCGAAGTCTGCAAATTCGCCAACGGCCTGAAATCCATCGGCGCGAAGAAAGGCGACCGCATCACCATCTACATGCCGATGATCCCCGAAGCCACGGTGGCGATGCTGGCCTGCGCACGCATCGGGGCGATCCATTCGGTCGTGTTCGGCGGCTTTTCGCCAGAAGCCCTGGCGGGGCGCATCCACGACTGCGAATGCAACATCGTCATCACCGCCGACGAAGGCCTGCGCGGCGGCCGCCCGATCCCGTTGAAGGCGAACACCGACAAGGCCCTTGAATCCTGCCCCACCATCAAGAAATGCGTGGTGGTGAAGCGCACCGGCGGCGACATCGGCTGGGACGACGACCGCGACGTCTGGTATCACGACCTTGTCGACAACGCCGACGCCGAATGCGCGCCGGAAGTCATGGACGCCGAAGACCCGATGTTCATCCTCTACACGTCGGGGTCGACCGGCAAACCGAAGGGCGTGATGCACACGACCGGCGGCTACATGGTCTTCGCCTCGATGACGCATGAATACGTCTTCGACTACAAACCCGGTGAAATCTACTGGTGCACCGCCGATGTCGGCTGGGTCACCGGGCACAGCTACATCGTCTATGGCCCGCTCGCCAACGGGGCCACGACCGTGATGTTCGAAGGCGTGCCCAACTATCCCGACACCAGCCGCTTCTGGCAGGTCTGCGACAAGCACGACATCTCCATCTTCTACACCGCCCCCACCGCCATCCGCGCGCTGATGCGTGACGGCGACGGTCCGGTCAAAAGCACCAGCCGCAAATCGCTCCGCCTGCTGGGCACGGTGGGCGAACCGATCAACCCGGAAGCCTGGCTGTGGTACTACAACGTGGTCGGCGATGGCCGCTGCCCCATCGTCGACACCTGGTGGCAGACCGAAACCGGCGGCATCATGATCAC
>JABJJH010000062.1 GCA_018660965.1 Rhodospirillaceae bacterium
GGGAAATGCGGGCTTAGGTAACAATTTATCCCCAAGACAAAGGTGACAGCCTTGTGTCGGTCGGGGTTGTTGGACAATGGTTCAGTCTTGCTTATCTATTATTCCATTTTACAGAATAACATTTTCAAAATTTTGATTATTAATTAAATTTTTTGAAACAGTAGGGTAGTGTCGTGGCGTGAAGGAGGTCGGCGCGTTGAGTGTCGCCATAACGCGCCATATCGAGGAGCAGAACCATGACGGCGACGGCATTGACCCAAGGCGCGCATCACATCGGACTTACGGTGCTCGATTTATCCCAGACTCGTTCGTTTTTCGTCGATTCTCTGGGCTTCAATCAAGTCGGCGAGGTGGCGGACTATCCTGCGGCGTTCCTGAGCGACGGAACGACGATAATAACGTTATGGCAGGCTGAAAATCCTGAAACCGCGATTCCGTTCGACCGCAAGAACGTTGTTGGCCTGCATCATTTCGCACTGAAGGTTGAGAACGATGAAGTGCTGGATAAGCTTTATTGGAGCCTAAGTGAAACCGATGGCGTCGAGATCGAGTTCGCCCCCGAGTCGCTGCGCGGCGGCGCGACCAGGCATATGATGATAGAGATACCCGGCGGTATTCGCATGGAACTCATCGCGCCCGCCGCGTAAGGTCAAACGGACTTGATGTTACCCCAACATTTCAAGGTTTATCCCGCGTCACTCATCACCACTTCGGTCGTGCATCGGCGTAATTCGCGAAGTTTCGAGAGATCGTAGGCGCGGCCGCGGTGCAGGGTGGACTGGTTGTCCCACATCAACACGTCATTGGCTCGCCATTCGTGGCGATAGACGAATTGGCGCTGGGTCGCGTGTTCCAGCAGGTCATGCAACAACATGCGCGCTTCGGCGGTCTCCATGCCGTCAATCTCGCGGGTGTGAATGCCGATGAAGAGCGATTTCCGGTCGGAACCCGGAATGGTGTGCGCCATCGGCCAGAAAACCGGCGGCAGAGCCGCCATTTCCGCGTCGGAATATCCGCCCCCGCCCAGCATGTTGCGGGAGTGATACGCCCAGTGTTCCGCGACCATGCCATCGATCCTGGCTTTCATGTCATCGCTCAAGGCGTCGTAAGCCGCGCGTTGGTCGGCGAATTCGGTCTGTCCACCCTGCGCGGGCAGGTCCATGCCGCACAGGATTGAATACTTCGCGGGCGGGTTCTTGAACGAACTGTCGCTGTGCCAGAACTGGTTCGCGATCAAGCTGACATTGCGAATATGGGAAGCGGGCAACACGGCGCCGTCCGGGTCGACGTTGGCCAGATCAATCACCTCGGCGTTCGTCAGTCGTTGCTTGCGCTTGGAGCCAAGCAACAACCCCTTGTCGATGGGGCCGAACCGGCGCGTAAAGGCGGCGTGCTGATCGTCGGTCATCGGCTGGTCATGGAAGACCAGCACCGCATACCGGTCCATCGCCTGTTCGATTCCGGCCACGATGTCGTCGGGTAATGGCTGGCTTAAGTCAACGTCGCTGACGGTGGCGGCGAAATCCGTGTTGATCGGTTCAATCTTCATCGCAATCCCTTAGCTATTTCCGGCACTTCGTTACCCGACTCGGGGCTCGCCTGCAACGTACAAACGTGGTTAGGTTGGTGATGAGGCCACTTCAAAGGCCAAGGAGGGCGCGATGCCGGACCGGACCAAAATTCTGCAACGCTTTATCGATGCGACGGAGGCGGGCATTCGCGCGCGGGCGGCGGATTTTCCGGACGCCATGGCGATGACGGACCGGATATTCACCGCGCTGAAGAGTGGGGACGGCGCCGCGCCCGCGACCCCGCCGACCCGTTTGCCGGCCCGTTTGCCGGTTTGCGATCATCTCGAAGCCGCCCTCGATCACGCGCGCGGCGGTCCCGTCCCCGAACTTGGCGCCGCCTTCGCGGCCATCGAACCCGCATTCGTCTGGTTCCGCCGACCGGAAGCTGCTCAGGTCGCGGGAGACTTTTACGAAAACCACGCCAACGCGGTTATCATCGGCGACGGCGGTCTGGAAGCGCGGCGCGACGTGCGGATCGGCGTCAGCCTGGTGGCGCCGGACATCCACTACCCCCGACATCACCACCCGCCCGAAGAGCTTTACGTCGTACTGTCGTCCGGAAAATGGATGCAGAACGACAACCCGTTGGTCCCGAAACAATCGGGCGATCTGGTCCATAATCCCCCCAATGTGTGGCATGCGATGCAGGCGACGGGAACGGCGCCGTTGCTGGCGGTCTGGTGTCTGTGGACCGGGACCTGAGTCTTATGAGTTTGTGGACAGGGAATGAACCGCTGCTGGCGCGGCGTTCAGGCGGCTCCTATACTCGCATCGGGGATACATTAACCTAGATTAATAAGGAAGAGACCGCGATGCAGATCGTCGACGCTCAAATTCATCTCTGGGGAACCGGCCTGCCCAGCAACCAGTCGCATCGGCAGGTGACGTCCTTCACCCCGGAAGAAGCGATTGGTTTGATGGACGAGGGCGGCGTCACCGGCGCTGTCATTCATCCGCCGGGCTGGGAC
>JABJJH010000061.1 GCA_018660965.1 Rhodospirillaceae bacterium
AATTGCTCGACGAGCTTGGCGCGCCGCAACAAAAAATGATCGCCGACCTGATCCCGACGCTGATTTCCGTGGGCGGCATCCAGCGTGTGTTGCAAAATCTGCTCACCGAACGCATATCCATTCGCGACTTGGCGACGATACTGGAAGGCGTTTCCGAATCCTGTGGATACACGCGCAATATCACACAAATATCCGAACATGTCCGGGCGCGACTGGCGCGGCAAATTTCCGATTCCAACACCAACGATCAAAACTTCATTCCGTTGTTGACCCTGTCGCCGGAATGGGAACAGGCGTTCGCGGAATCCATCGTCGGCGACGGCGACGAAAAACAACTCGCGATGCCCCCATCGCGTCTGCAACAATTCATCAACGCCGTGCGCACAACCTTCGAACGCCACGCGATGCAAGGCGAAACGCCGGTGCTGCTGGTGAGTCCGGCAATTCGCCCGTATGTCCGCTCCGTCATCGAACGATTTAGACCCATCACCGTCGTGATGTCGCAAAACGAAATACACCCCAAGGCCCGCATCAAGACGGTTGGTCAGGTTTAGGGGATAAGCCCAGATGCGCCTAAAAACCTTTCACGCACCGACCATGAACGAGGCCATGCAGCTGATCCGCGAGCAGTTGGGCCCCGACGCGATCATTGTCGCCACCCATAACGACGACGCCGGACGGGGCGTTCGCGTGACGGCCGCGATGGAGGAAATCGAAACCGAGGAGACGACACACTCCTTCGACACCATCGACGTCGTCTGCGAGGCGCTCGACCAACACCAGACAGCGCCGGACCTGTCCGAAAGACTGATAAACATCGCCTCGGAACTCAGCGAGACCGACCCCGTGCTCAGCCTCGCGGCGGCACTCGACGACACTTTCAAATTCGCGCCCCTGCCGGACCATGGACCGGCCAAGCCGCTGGTGTTCATTGGACCGCCCGGCGTTGGTAAAACCGTCTGCGTCGCCAAATTGGCGGCGCGCGCCCTGCTGGCGGGTCATAAAGCGCATATGATCACCATCGACACCGTCCGGGCCGGGGCCATAGAACAGCTCGGCGTTTACGCGGATCGTTTAGGCTTGTCGTTGACGACATCCGCACAGGGCGCCTCTCTTGCGAGCCTGGTCAAGGCGGGACCCAAAGACGCCTTAATTCTCGTCGATACGCCCGGCGCCAATCCCTATGACCCCGGCGACATTAAAATACTCGCCCATCAAATCGACACCATCGACTGCGAAACCATTCTCGTCATGGACGCGGGACGCAACGCCGTGGAAGCGATCGACATCGTTCGCGCCTTCCGGGACCTCAAACCCTCTCGGCTACTGATTACCGGCCTCGATCTGGTCAAGCGCCTGGGCGGTATGCTGGCGCTTTCCGAAGCCAGCGGTCTTCCCTTTTGCGGCGTCAGCCCGTCGCCCGCAATCGCCGACGGGCTACACTCAATCAACCCCGTCTCCCTGGCCCGGCTGTTGATGCCGCAAACCGGGAAAGACCAACATCGCGGCGACCGCGCCGACGCAACAAGGACTGTCTAAATGGCGTTAACTCCCACAGACGCCCCGAATTCGGGAACGCGGCGAAAGATTATCGCCGTGGCGTCCGGTAAGGGCGGTGTCGGCAAAACCTGGTTTTCCGTCACTCTATCCCACGCATTAAGCCGGATGGACCGCCGCGCCTTGTTGTTCGACGGCGATTTGGGCCTAGCCAATGTCGACATTCAACTGGGTCTTACGCCAAAACACGACCTGTCCGCCGTCATCGCGGGCAAATTAACGCTGCAACAGGCGATCACGCATTACGACGCCGGCGGGTTCGACATTCTCGCCGGGCGTTCGGGGGCGAACAACCTCACCAGTATCCCTATTCCAAAATTGAAAAGCCTTCGAAACGACCTCAGGGATCTCGCCGCCAAGTACGACCGCGTCATTATCGATCTTAGCGCGGGCGTCGATCGCACCGTGCAAACCCTGGCGACGCTGGCCAAAACCATCCTTGTGGTCACCACCGATGAACCGACCTCGCTGACGGACGCATACGCCTTTATCAAGTTGGCCC
>JABJJH010000333.1 GCA_018660965.1 Rhodospirillaceae bacterium
TATCGACGTATTCCTCGAACTGTTTGAAGTTGTCTTCGAACCGACCGCACAGATCGTTCGCGGTGGTGTCGTAAGCCGATTTGTCGGTCCATGTCGCCCGCGGCTGCAGAACTTCCGAGGGAACCTCCGGGCACGAATCCGGCACCATCAGGCCGAAATTCTTGTCCGGTGTGGAACTGACTTCAGCCAAACGGCCATCGACCGCCGCGCGGACCATCGCGCGGGTATGCGCAATTTTCATACGGCTTCCGGTGCCATAGGCGCCGCCCGACCAACCGGTGTTGACCAACCAGCAACGCGCGCCGGTCTTGGCGATGCGTTCCCGCAGCATCTGGGCGTAAACCGAAGGATGACGCGGCATGAACGGTGCGCCGAAACAGGTTGAAAACGTCGCTTGCGGCTCCGTCACGCCGCGTTCGGTGCCCGCGACGCGCGCGGTGTAACCGGACAGGAAGTGATACATCGCCTGGTCCGCGCTCAACCGGCTGATCGGCGGCAACACGCCGAATGCATCCGCCGTCAACATCACCACGTCCACGGGCTGACCGCCCATGCCGCTTGGCACGATGTTGGGGATGAAGTCGATGGGATAGGACGCGCGCGAATTTTCCGCCAGCGAACCATCGTCGAAATCGGGCGCGCGCGTGTCGGGATTAAGGACGACATTTTCCAAAACGGTGCCGAACCGTTTTGTCGTCGCGTAGATTTCCGGTTCGGCTTCCAGCGACAGGTTGATGACCTTGGCGTAGCAACCGCCTTCAAAGTTGAAGATGCCGTTATCCGACCAGCCATGCTCGTCATCGCCGATCAAGGCGCGAGAGCCATCCGCCGACAGCGTCGTCTTGCCGGTGCCCGAAAGCCCGAAGAAAATGCCGACATCGCCCTTGTCGCTTTGGTTGGCGGAACAATGCATCGGCAGCACGCCGCGTGCTGGCAGCAGATAGTTCAAATACGAAAACACGGATTTCTTGATTTCGCCCGCGTATTGCGAACCACCAATCAGCACCATCCGCTTCGCGAAATTCATCAGGATGAAGGCTTCCGAATTCACACCGTCGCGTTCCGGGTCCGCGTGCATCCAGGGCGCGTGCAGGATCGTCAGTTCCGGCACGAATCCCGACATTTCCGAATCCGGCACCGGGATGAACATGTTCCGGGCGAACAGACTGTGCCAGGGGCTGTCGCTAATGACGCGGACCGACAGGCGGTACTGCGAATCGGCGCCGGCGTATACGTCCTGCACATACAATTCCCGACCCTGCATATAGGACAGCATCTTGTCGTGCAGGGCGTCGAATTGTTCCGGGGCGATGTCCTTGTTGGGTCCCCACCAGATATTGGCTTCGCTGGAGGGTTCCTTGACGATGAACTTGTCATTGACCGAACGGCCCGTGTACTTGCCGGTTTCCACCGACAAGGCGCCGCCCTCGGAAATCTCGCCAAGACCCAATTGCACCGTCGCTTCGTACAGCGGTTCAGCCGTTTGATTCCAGTGGGTGTCCACGGTGTTGATGAGACCGTGGTTGTCCAATCCAAATTTGCTTATATGTCGCACTTAACGTTTCCTCTCAATGCCCCACCGGTGGCGCCCAGATTTTTTTGTTGGAAAACACGTTTCCTTTATTAGAAGAAACGAATATCTGCGGTTTCGTCAATAAATCAACCGTCAACTCCCTGTCCGGGGAAATTATTTTTCGCCGGGTTCCGCGCCATTTCGGCGAGGCGGACAAATTCACGTCTCACATCGTCCGCATTTTGGACGCGTTCACTGAATTCAACCCGCGAGACCAACCCCTTATGCGCCAGATCGGCGCCTTCCGGATCAATCCCGCTCAACCGCCAGTCGCTGCCCGAGAAACCAAGCAGCGCCGTGGCGTAAAGCTGGATTGCATCGTGGTGATCGGCGTTCATATGGGAAAGAATATCTTCTTCCGTCGCCATCAGGTCGTTATGCGAGTCGCCATCAAGTAAAATATCCGCCGCCGACAACCATTCTATTTTCCCAAAGCCCGCGACAAGATGCGCCCGATCCACGGCAATTTCGAAAATATTAAAGTCGCCAAAATCGGCGTAATCGCGGGCCGATGCATGGCGCGCTAGGAACCGTGACCGGTCGTGCGGACTTGCGGAACGAATCGCGCGACCTTGCACACTGACCCTGGCGCCGGTTAAAGGGTCGTCCAGCCCACCGGTCCCATCGAACAAAAGCGAGATTCGGTCATCCAAACGCAAATTACGGGTGTGTTCGGCTAAATCGGACAGTAACAAAACGGGCGCGCCCGCATGCGTCGTCGCGGTCATCACCAGGGAAGCATACGGCCAATCATCAGCGCCCCGCGTCGCCAGAACCGCGCGGTCGCGGGACCGGATCAATCGGCGCGCCAGGGCTCCTGAACTGTCTTCGTCAATCATGGCGTTTGCTATTTCAAATACGCCCGGATTTCTCCGGCCAGCTCATCCGGCGTCGCCGTGTGCCGGACTATCTTAAGGAACGCGCCATCAGGATCCATCAAATAAATGAACGCGGAATGATCCATCAAATATTCGTCGGGGGCGCCGCCTTCGACCTGTGCATGGTAAACCCGGAAAAGGCCCGCCGTCTTGTCTGTATCGGCTTTCGAACCCGTTAATCCAACAAGCCTTGGATGGAAGCTCGCCACATAATCGGCCATGAAGTCAACCGTGTCGCGTTCGGGGTCAATGGTGATGAAAATCGGCTGTATCCGTTCGCCGTCGGGACCCAGCAGGTCAATCGCGACGCCCATTGTCTGCAACGCCGTCGGGCAAATATCGGGACAGAATCCATAACCGAAACTGATCAACATGAAGCGTCCGCGAAAATCCTCGTCGGTGACGGTTTGTCCGGTGTGGTCGGTCAATCGGAACGCGCCGCCAATCTTGACGCCGCCCGGGATCGCCAGGGATGTGGCCTTGCCGGTCCGCGCGATCGGTTCGGGCGTCATATAACGCCATGTCGCGAACGCGATCAGCGCGATTATCGCCAAGGCGGCCATCATCGCGAGAATCAGACGATAGGACGGTCCACGGGTATTGGGCTCGAGGGTCATGGTCCCCATAAATGAGCGGCTCTTGCGAATAAAAGCCATCTCGGCGCGTTTAAGTTCGTGATAGCTAACCCATATATAGGGGCGGTGAACGTGCGCGATTGGACAAATCGCCGCAGGAATGCCCCAGCGGCGCCTTATTCCCGCCATGAGGTGGGCTGATTGTGGCGCCTGGGTATATATTGTTAAGATTGGGTGGGAGACCGCGACATGAACGATACAATCGCTTTGGTGGACGACGACCGGAATATTTTGACGTCGGTGTCCATGGCGCTGGAGGCCGAAGGGTACAAGGTCCGAACCTTTGCCGACGGGGAAGCTGCGTATCGCGGACTCAAGCAAAACCCTGTCGATCTGGCGATCCTCGACATCAAGATGCCGCGCATGGACGGCATGGAATTGTTGCAGCAACTGCGCAAAAGCAGCACGGTGCCCGTCATATTCCTGACCTCCAAGGACGATGAGGTGGACGAGGTGCTGGGGTTCCGCATGGGGGCGGACGATTACATCAAGAAGCCGTTTTCCCAACGATTACTGATCGAACGAATTCGCGCCTTGTTGCGGCGAACGGAAATCGACCGCAACCCGTCCGCCGGGAAATCCGAGGGTGTTTTGACGCGCGGCGACCTGATTCTCGATCCGGAACGCCATGTCTGCACCTGGAAGGGGGAGGCCGTGCAACTGACGGTCACCGAATTTTTGTTGCTGAAGGCGTTGGCGCAGTTCCCGGGGCATGTAAAAAACAGGGATCAGCTCATGGATCTGGCGTATGGGGAAAGCATTTATGTCGATGACCGCACCATCGACAGCCATATCAAACGGGTTCGCCGCAAATTCCGTAACCTTGATCGTGAATTCAATGAAATCGAAACCCTTTACGGTGTCGGATACAGGTATCGGGAGACGTGAGCTTTGCACACGGCGGACTAAATTTGAATCATGACTGAACGGGGGGACAGTCAAAATGCGTCCCCGCCCGCGCAGGCGCGCGCTTCGCGGCGACTGATTTCGCCGCTGACGCTGCGCATTCTCGCCGTCAACATTTTGGCGCTGGCGATTCCTGTTGTCGGCCTGCTGTATCTTGGGCCTTATCAGGATGGGTTGCTGGATGCGGAACTGGA
>JABJJH010000371.1 GCA_018660965.1 Rhodospirillaceae bacterium
GTCAAATAACGCGCGGCGCCGGCGTGGTTAACTTGTTTCTGATGTTGGGCGGTTCCTGCGGGATCAATTTGTTGGTCGTAATCCTGGAACGGCGCATCGAATTCCATAGTGACGCCTTGACCACGACACAAACTTCGGCCAACGCCGCGACAATGGAGTTGTTGTATTCTGTTCGCGGGATTTTAAACAGCGGCGGTATTCCCGATGGCTTGCATATCCCGGTCGCCTTGAACTATCTGGGCGACGTCGTCCGGGCGCAAGCCAATACCCTGGGGTTCCAGGACGGTTTTATCGCCGTCGGTTTGGTTAGCATGGTCGCTCTTATCCCGGTCTTTTTTCTGACCCAAGGCCCGAAACACCGGTAAATTTACGCGCCCTCAAATCATATAGTTACTTTCAACATTTCGCTTTTTCCTCTACACAACGGCTGGCGCGCCAATGTGACTTGAACGGCTGGCTTGGCGACGGATATTCGGCTGTTGCGGCGTTAACGCAGCCCTTTTATCATGCCGCGCGCCACATTAAGGGCCACAATGGCCACAGGACGACGGAACACGACGAAAAACGCCCGGAACGGCGTAAAAAGGATCCACTAGGGTATGCTCAATTTATTACGCCGAGGCGTTCAGACCTGGTACTTCAAATCCCTGCTCATCATGCTGGCCCTGAGCTTCGTGGTTTGGGGCGCGGGAGATTTCACGGGTGGGTCCCGTGGCGATGCAGTCGCCACCGTCGGCGACCAGGAAATTAGCGGCCCCGCCGTGACAAACGCCTTCAACCGCCAGATGCGCCAGTTTCGCGGCAGTATAACGGCGGCGCAAGCGCGTCAACTGGGCGTTTTGGACCAAGTCTTAAACGGGCTTATCGATGAATCCCTATATGCGGAAGAAGCTGCAGAATTGGGCGTCAGGGTTAGCGACGCGTCCGTGATCGATGAAATTCAACAAGAAAGCGCCTTTCGCGATTCGCTGACAAAGAAGTTCGACCGCACGACCTTTCAACAGGTGTTGTCGCAAAATGGTCTCAGTGAACAGCAATATGTAGATGGGGTTCGGCGGGCGTCTGAGCGTTCGCAAGTTCTGGGTGGTTTCACCGCCGCCGCAGCCCCCAAGACCATGGTGGACCGGTTATATCGATGGCGCCAGGAAAAGCGAGTCGCGGATGTGCTGAGTGTGCCAATCGACATCACGTTGGACGTAGGCGCGCCGGACGAAGCGGCGCTGGCGCTGATTCACAAGGCGCGAGAAGCACAGTTCGCCGCGCCGGAATACCGTAAAACAGCGGTCATTCACCTGCGAGCCGACGACCTTAAAGGGGAAATTGAAGTCGGCGAGGCCGAGTTAAGAGAGTCCTACGAACAACGCCAAGCCGAATTCACCGTTCCGGAACGCCGCAAGGTTTTGCAAATGGTCTTGCCCGATGCGGACAAGGCGAAGGCGGCGGCGACTTTGTTGGCTGAAGGCCGCGCCTTTGATGACGTCGCCAAAACGATTGCGGATCAAGACAAGTCTTCCATCGACCTTGGCGCCATTTCGAAAGCCGATTTGCCGGAAGAATTGGCGGAGGCGGTCTTTAAATTGAACAAGGGTGAAACCAGCGCACCGTTAAAAGGCCCGTTTGGAACCCACATCTTCCGCGTCACCGAGGTCTTGACCGGAACGATCAAGACCTTTGAGGAGGTCAAATCCGAACTGCAGGACCGGATCGCCGCCGACCGCGCCGTTGACGCGCTATACAAGCTGGCCAACGCATTGGACGACGCATTGGGTGGCGGCGCATCGCTGGAGGAATCCGCGCAACAAATGAACGTCAAGCTGAACCGCTATAGCGCCGTGGACCAACAAGGCCGCGACCGCAGTGGCAAGGCCGTGGAAGGATTGCCATCCGGCGCCGCTTTCCTCAAGGTCCTTTACGAGACCGACAAAGGGGAAGACAGCCAATTAAGCGAAACCGGCGCCGGGGAATATTTCGTTCTTCGCGTGGATGGCGTTACGCCCTCGGCCGTTCGTCCGCTGGAGGAAGTGCGCGATCAAGTGATCGCCGTCTGGCGATCGGAACAGCAGAAACTTCGCGCGAACGACACAGCGAAGGGCATCCTGGCAGCGCTTAACGACGGCAAGCCTCTCGCCACGTTGGCGCTGCCCCATGGTTTGACGGTAACGACGACAAAACCTTTCAAGCGCAATGGCGTGGGCGCCGACCCTGTCCTGACATCCGGGCTTATCGCTGATTTGTTCAGCCGTAATGTTGGGGAAACGGCCATGGGCGAGTCGGCGACGGGCTTTACCGTCGCCGTCCTGATGTCGATCAAGGCGCAGGAAAGCGATCCCGAAAAGGATAAAGCCGCATTGGAGGCGACACGCAACGGCGTCTTGCGCGGCATGACCAGCGACATCATCGTGCAATACAATAACGCCTTGCGCGACCGGCATTCGGTTGAAATAAACCAGCGGTTGGTGGACGGCCTGATCGCGTCCAATCCATAACGCAATTCGCGGCTTCATAAAGCGCGGATAACCAAAAGCAGGACAGACGTTCA
>JABJJH010000060.1 GCA_018660965.1 Rhodospirillaceae bacterium
CTTCAAATTTCGCAACACCGAATTTCACCAGCGCCTGACCGAATTAAAGCTCAAGGCCATTGGTTATTACGGCATGCCGTATATATTGTCTGCGCTCAGCCATGGTTGGAACGAACCACCCATCGGCGCGGAATACGCCAATGGGTGCGCGCCCGCCTATCTTCATTTCCGAAAGGTAACGATCTATTCCGGGTCCAACGAAATCCAGCACAACATCATCGCCAAGGCGCGGTTGGGGTTGTAAATTCTTCATCTCCGAAAGCCCCAAATGAACGTAAATAGAGATTTAAAACTGTGTTATTTCGCGTTGGCCGCAACCTGCATCATAGGGTGGTCGCCAGCATTCGCCGGCCCGGATTCTTGCGATAATCCAGTTCACGTCACTGATGAAGCCGAACGTCAACCGGGCGGCGCGCTGTATAAAGGGCCATCGGCGCCGCACCATAACAAACACGGGTCGGACGTGCCGGAAATGAAGGGCGCGCATATGGACCACAAGGCCCGACGTGACGGCGCCTTCTTCATGGCGCCCAACAAGATGCATCACTTGGAAGGGAAATATTCGGAGCAGTGCGGATTCCAGCTTTACCTTTTCAACGCCTTCACCAAACCGATCCATGTCGGACGATTTCGAGCCTTCATCACGGTCATTCCCAGCAGCGACGATGAAGCGGAAATCATCCGGTTCCTATCACCGGACAAAAAGCTGACCTATATGGCGGGGACGATTGGCGAAGGCGTTACGCGGCCTTTCAAGATCGAGCTTCATCTCAAATTTCCCGAAGCGGACGACCCCGAGCTATTCAGCATACACGTCCCGGCCCTCGCCACGACGTCGAAATCGCCGGCAAACAAGTAATCCATATCACCCAGGGGGAAACCGTAACGCTGCGATGGACAACCGATGAAACCGCCCAACGTCATCTGCACGGCTACGGTATCGAAACAACCGTCAAACCAGAAACGCCAACCCTGATGGCGATCAAAGCGCATGCGGCGGGGGTTTTTCCCGTTACGCCTCACGGCGTTATTCCTCCCCGCGCCTCACGGCACTATAGCCGCGCGAATGACGGAACGATCGGCGGCGGGCGCGCCACACACTTCAATCCCGCAATCGGCGCCGTCGGGTGGACATTCGGCGCGAACGGCGGCGACCAGATCGTCTTCATTCATGGCGGCGATATCAAATACAGCGTCGGCGCCGAATTTTGCGGCGATGGCCAAAGGGTCGGGCGCGGAACCCAAACCAATAACGCGGCGCGCGCCCCGCGCCTTCGCAATGGCGCATCCATAAAGACCAAGCAGGCCCAGCCCTTGCACGACAACTGTATCACCCACATTGACGACCGCCGCTTCGGTAATCGAGATCATCGTAGCCACACCGCAATTGAGCGGGGCCGCCTCTTCGTCGCGCACCGGATATTCCCGCATCACGGACGGCGTGTTTGGCGCGTCATAAACGACGGCGCGGCCCATCCTTATCATTAATTCGGCCTCGTCACGTTACCTGCAAAACCACCCGGCCTTGCACCGCGCGATCAACAATAAGCTGCATGGCCTGGCGCGCTTCGCCCAACGGCAAAATTCGGTCTATATGGGGGCGAATGTCGCCATTGGCGAGCCATTGCATGATGGTTTCGTTGGCCAATAAAGACTCTTCTGGAAATTTCTCGCACCAGGCGCCGCTGAACAGCCCAACGATGGAGTAATTCTTAACCAGCGGCAAATTCATCGGGACTTCGGGAATCTCGCCGCTGGTAAAGCCGACCGGCATTAACCGACCATTCCAATTCATCAATCGCGCCATTTTCATGAACACGTCGCCACCGACATTGTCGAAGCAGACATCCACGCCCTTATCATCGGTCAGCGCCTTGATGCGGGCGCGTAAATCCTCGCTTCGATAATTGATCACCTCGTCTGCGCCCGCCTGCCGAACGATATCCGCCTTTTCGTCGCTTCCGATGCCAGCGATCACCCGCCCGCCCAGTTTCTTCGCGACTTCCACGGTCGCCAAACCAACGCCACCCGCCGCACCGGTGACGAAAACCGTCTCACCGCGTTGCAGCGTGGTGCGTACGATCAAGGCGTAATAGGCGGTCAAATAGTTATGCAGAACAGTCACGGCGGGAGCGTCCTCGACACCGTCAGGAATTTTCACGCACCGCCATTCCTTGGCGACCATTTGTTCCGCGAAGCCGCCATACCAATTACTGCACGCGATACGATCGTCGGGTTGGAAGTTCGCGACATCGGCGCCGATTTCCCGCACGACTCCCACCGCGTCGGTGCCCGGCGCATAGGGCAGGTCCGGCCGCATCTGGTATCCGCCGGACGCCATCAGGTAATCCATATAGGTCACCGACGCGACGCTCACGTCGATTAGAACCTCATCGGCGGCGGGTCTGGGGGCATCGATATCGCCCCATTCAAGTCCGTCCAAGCCCTTGAACGCCGTGCACACCATCGCCCGCATATATTCAGTCCCTATTCTATAAATTCGCAACGCGCCGTTTTGTCAGCATGAGAAAAAGCGGCCCCATCCCGACCGCTGCGCCAAGGGAAATAAAGGCGATCCCCCAAGAATTCGCCGTTGCGCCGCCACCGGTCAAATCCAGCACGACGCCGAATACTATTGGGCCGAAACACCCCCCTGTAAAGCCGCAGATGGTATGCACCGCCAGAGTCGCGCCCTGGCGTCCCGGCGGCGCGGCTTGCAACGTGCCGGTTGTCAACGCCGCCGATTCGCCCTGCACAAAGATAATGTAGATCAAGGTCGCCACGACCAGCACGCCATATGGCGCGTCGCCCGCGAAACCAATGGCGCACGCCATAATCGCCGAGATCGCCATGATCGAGCCGATAACGCGCCGTCGCCCATACCGCACCGCCAATTCACCGCCAAGGATGCTGGCGCCAATCGCCAACAACGCGCCAAGCGCGGCGGCATGCGTCGGCGCGAACCAACCGCCACCGTTTATTGCGTAGTTATACGCCAGAAACGCAACGATCCAGGCGCGCAACCCCAACAGCTCCCACGCATGGACGCCATAACACAGGACATAACCCAAAACCTTGCGATCCTGCAGCACCGGTCGAAAATCGAGCAAATGAGACGAGACCACCGCCCGCACAGGTTTCACTGGCCTTAACAACAACGCGACCAGAATTACAGCAAGGGTAGCCGCCCCCGCCGTGGTCCAAAACACCATGCGCCAGCCAAACAACGCCTGCACCTCGCCCGCCGTTAAATACGACATGCCGACGCCCAGGCTGAAGCAGCCGGTGTAGTAGGCGACCGCGCGCCCCTGGTTCGTCCCCGCGTAGCGGTCAACCAGCACCCGCAGCCCCGGCATATACGCCCCGGCGAACCCTGCCCCCGCCAGAAACCGAAACAGCATCGCCGTCCAGAACCCTTCCGCCAATAGCGCGAACCCAACGGAGGATATCGCGATGGTGGCGGCGCCGGCCATATAGATGGGCCGGGCGTCGATGCGGTCGGTCAAACTAACCAGCACGGGCACGGCCAGCGTGTAACCCGCGAAGAAAATGCCGGAAATCCAACCCAAATCGGTGCTGCTCAACGTCCACAATTCGCCGAAATAGGGCAGCAACGCGGCGAATGCGAAGATATCCAGCGTCGTTAGAACCTCGCACAGACACATCAGGATGATAAGGGCGACAGGATTGGTGATGCGCGGCATGTGGGTTCCCTGAATTGCATAACCGGGTCTGACTTTGACGGAGACTTGTCGCGCCCAACCGGCTCTGCCACTCTATTCACGCCTTTCGAGCGTTTTCAATGGCGATCACCACACCGCCTCTAAATTCAACATCAGGACCGCCAATCATGAGTTTCAGGCAGGTGCTCGTCGCGAACAGGGGCGAGATCGCCGTTCGCATCATTCGCGCCGCCAACGCGTTAGGAATTGGCGCGACGGCGATCTACTCCCAGGACGATTCCGCATCGTTGCACGTCAAATTGGCCGACAACGCCATCGCCTTGCCCGGACGCGGCATCGCCGCCTATCTCGACGCTGACGCAATCATCGCGGCCGCGACAACGGCGCACTGCGACGCCATCCATCCGGGGTATGGCTTCGTGGCGGAAAACGCCGGTTTCGCCCGCGCCTGCATCGACGCCGGGCTCACCTTCATCGGGCCCGCGCCGGAAACACTGGATTTGTTCGGCGACAAAAGCGCAGCGCGAACGCTGGCGGCGGAACTGGGCGTTGCGGTATTGCCGGGAACCAACCAGGACACCAGTCTGGCGGACGCGCGGTCGTTTTTGAACGAACTCGGCGACAATGGCGCCATCATGATCAAGGCGCTCGCGGGCGGCGGGGGACGGGGCATGCGACCTGTCCATGCCGAGTCGGAACTGGACGACGCCTTTGAAATCTGCCGGACGGAAGCGCAGTCGGCGTTTGGCGATGGCCGTTTGTATGTCGAACGATTGCTCCCCCATGCGCGCCATATCGAAGTCCAGATCGCGGGTGATGGATCGGGCGCAGCCTGTCATTTCGGCGACCGTGATTGCAGCATTCAACGCCGCCGTCAGAAAATCGTGGAAATCGCCCCGGCGCCAAACCTGAGCGACGATTTACGGCGACGATTGACCGACGACGCGCTGAAGCTCGCCCGCGCGGCGCATTACAAGAATATCGGCACCATCGAATTTCTGGTCGAAGGCGATGAATTTTTCTTCATCGAAGCCAACGCCCGTCTGCAGGTCGAACATACGGTAACCGAAGCGGTAACCGGCGAGGATCTGGTGAATTTGCAATTCGCCCTGGCGTCGGGCGCGACCTTGCGCGAACTGGGCTTGGCGGAGGGCGCGGCCTCGCCCCGGGGCCATGCGATCCAGGTTCGCGTCAACATGGAATCAATCAACAGCGACGGTGACATTCGACCGTCCGGCGGAACGCTGGACGCATTCGACATTCCCGCCGGTCCCGGTATCCGGGTCGATACTTTCGGATATGCCGGGTATTGCACCAACGCCAACTACGATTCCCTGTTGGCCAAGCTGATCGCGCATGGGCGCAATTTTGACGAAGCCATGCGAAAAACTAAATCCGCCCTGGCTGCGTTTAAAATCGACGGCGTCGCCACGAATATCGACTTTCTCTGGAACATTCTTGAACACCCCAGCTTCAAAAACGGCGACGCCGACACCGTGTTCGTGGAAACCAACCTGACGACTCTGGCGAACGGTCCGGGTCCGGCAAAACGGTACTTCGAGGCCGACGCGCCGCATGATGCGCCATCGGCAGCAACAAGGCTGAACGCTTCAGACCCCTTGGCCATTCTCGACCACGGCAAGGCCGGCGCCGCCACGACTGAAGCCTCGACGCAAGCCGTTGTCCCCGATGGCGCCGCCGCCGTAACCGCACCGATGCTGGGCACCATTGTCAGTGTTTCCGTCAGCGAAGGCGACGCCATTCACGAAGGCCAGACGGTCGTCATCCTTGAAGCGATGAAGATGCAGCACGTGGTTCCCGCAACCGCGAGCGGCTATATCCGCACCGTCGCGGCCGGGGATGGCGATACGGTCGAGGAAGGCCAGGCGCTTTTGTTCATCGAGGAAGCCGATATCGGCAGTGGCGACGAACAGGAAGCGGAAATCATCGACCTTGATGAAATTCGCCCGGATCTGGCGGAAGTGAATGCCCGGCAAGGCCTGACCCAGGACGCGCAACGTCCCGACGCCCGAGAACGACGGCGCAAGACCAACCAACGAACCGCACGGCAAAACGTCGAGGATTTGTGCGACCCTGGTTCGTTCACCGAATACGGCTCGCTGGTTTTGCCGGCGCGCCGACAGAAACATTCCATTGAGGAGCTATCCCAACGATATCCCGCCGATGGGGTGATCACGGGGCTGGGGCGCGTCAACGGCGATAACTTTTCCGACGAAGACGCGCGCTGCATCGTCATGTCCTATGACTACACCGTTCTGGCGGGGACGCAGGGCAAGAAGAACCACCAGAAAAAAGATCGGATGTTCGAGCTGGCGGAAAAGTGGCGCCTGCCCATCGTCTTTTTTACCGAAGGCGGAGGCGGGCGCCCCGGCGACACGGACATTCCCTTCGCCGCCAATCTTCAAACCCCGGCCTTTCACCTCTTCGCGCGGCTTAGCGGCCTCGCACCGTTGGTCGGCATTACGTCCGGGCGCTGCTTCGCGGGCAACGCCGTGATCCTTGGGTGTTGCGACGTCGTCATCGCGACGGAAAACTCCACCATCGGCATGGGCGGCCCGGCGATGATCGAAGGCGGCGGTTTGGGTGTGTTCACACCCGAAGAAGTTGGCCCCATGTCGGTGCAAACCCGCAACGGCGTCGTCGATATCGCCGTCGCCGATGAAATCGAAGCCGTCGCGGCAGCCAAGAAGTACTTGTCCTACTTCCAAGGCGCCGTAGAGGATTGGGACTGTCCTGATCAACGCTTGCTGCGCCGCGCGATTCCCGAGGACCGCTTGCGCATCTACGATGTTCGCACGGTCATAGAAACCATGGCGGACAACGATTCCGTTCTTGAAATACGCAAGAATTTCGGGCTCGGCATGGTCACCGCTTTCGCGCGCATCGAAGGTCGCCCCATCGGCATCGTCGCGAACAACCCCTCCCATCTGGCGGGCGCCATCGATTCCGACGGCGCGGACAAGGCTGCGCGCTTCCTGCAATTATGCGACGCCTACGACATTCCCCTTGTCTTCCTGTGCGACACGCCGGGCAACATGGTCGGACCGGAAGCCGAAAAAACCGCGCTGGTGCGCCATTGCTGCCGCTTGAATGTCATTGGCGCGAATGTCTCGGTGCCGACCTTTACCATCGTGCTGCGCAAGGGCTACGGCCTGGGCGCGCAAGCGATGGCGGGTGGCGGCTTTCACTCGCCGTTCTTCGCAATTTCGTGGCCAACGGGCGAGTTCGGCGGCATGGGGCTGGAGGGCGCGATTAAGCTCGGCTTTCGCGATGAATTACAGGCCATTGAAGACCCGGATGAACGCATGGCGCGCTACGAAGAACTGGTCGCGGGCATGTATGAAAAGGGCAAGGCGATCAACACGGCCAGCTTGTTTGAACTGGATAACGTCATCGACCCCGCCGACACCCGCGACTGGATCACCAGCGGCCTGCGCGCCGCGCCCCCGCCCCCCAAACGCGAGGGCAAGAAGCTGCCCTGGATCGATAGCTGGTAAGTCGGGTCAGGCAGGTTCCGAACGGATCATGCGGGGCCCACGCCAGCGGGGGTTAACGCGTAAACAAATTCATCGCGGCGGCGGTCGGAACCGTATCGCGCATGATCGGCAGCGCGTTATAGGCGTCAATCCAGGCGGCTAAAGTTAGATAATTGTCACGCCAATTCAACGCCAATTCGTAAAAGTCCAAGCTACCCATGGCGACGGCGATGCAGATGGTTTCGAAATTCAATGGCGGGGAGCCTGCCGGCGCCTCCAGAACGCCATCGTAATGGCCGATCATCCGCATCACCTGTTCTTCTTCGGCCTGTAACAGAAACGGCGAGCGTTCATCCTCATTGCGCCGCATTTCCCGGGTCCAAACCGTCACCGCATCCAGAAACGCCAACGCCGCCGCTTCACTTGCAACCAACGGCCAATCGCCATACGCCGCGACGCTTGGCGCCGTCCCCGCTTTTTCATCCAGATAGGCGCAAATATGCCGCGCTTCGGAAAGCACAAGGTCGCCGTTGACCAACACCGGCACCCGACCCATCGCCGACAGGGGGATCAGCGCACTCGCGGTATCGCGCAATGGCACGCGCGCCAGTTCAAGGGCGTCGGTCAAACCATGCGCATCGGCGACGATCCGGCAGACCCGCGCATAGGGGGAATTGGGCGTATAGAAAAGTTTCATGAGCTCATCAAAAAATAGTTGGAGGGACGGCCACGGACATTGCCCGTGACGGCCCTGAAAATCCAACAAATTTTGCCGCGACCACGCAACGCATTGCGAATTCGAGTCAGGACGTTGTAACGTTTAACATCACGACGATCCCATTGGTCAGGAGACAACGTCATGACGGTATCGATATCGCCCATATCGGATGCGCTGGGCGCGGAAGCGACCGGCATCGATTTAACCCAACCCATCACGGACGCCGACAAGGACGCCTTACGCCAGGCGGTGCTCGATAATCTGGTGCTGGTTATCCGCGATCAACATTTGAACCCGGAACAGTACCTTGCCGCCGTGCGGTTGTTCGGGGATACGATGCCGCAGCACCTGACCCATCTGCTCATGAAAGAACATCCTGAAATCGCCGTGCTGGACAGCCGCGACTCCGGCGCCGACACGGATGGAACCATCTTTCCCACGGGCTCGCGCGACTGGCATACAGATCACACCAATCATGCGAAACCTCCGAAATTGACGGCGCTGTACGCCATCACCCTGCCCAAATCAGGCGGCGGCGACACGGGTTTCGCCAACATGCAAAAGGCCTTCGACAATCTGCCACCGTCCCGAAAATGCGAACTGGACGGCCTGCAGACAATCAACAAAATCGAAGACAAGCCCTATGTCAGCGCAGCGGATAAGGAAAAGTACGGCGCGCTGCAGTCACATCCCCTGATCCGCACCCATCCCGAAACCGGTCGCAAGGCGATTTACATCCATCCGGGCAAGGTCGCTAAAATCGACGGCATGACCGCGGCGGAAAGCCACGAATTCGTTGATGAGCTGATGGATCAAGTCATTCAGCCGGATGTGACCTATCGGCATGAATGGCGGCCCGGCGATTTGGTCATATGGGATAACCGCGCCATCGTGCATCTGGCGCATCGCGACTACGACCACACCGAAGGCCGCATCATGCAGCGGGTGTTGGTTAAGGGCGACGCACCGTACTAAAACGGGCCATACTAGAGCAGGCCGTTTTAAGCGCGGCTGTCCCGCAACGCGGCGGTCGCCGCCGCATCGACGCTGTCGCCATCAATCACCACCCTATACGCCGCGCGGGCGTGCGCCGGGGTGACCTTTTCCTGACGCACATCCTCCAGCACCGCATCCGGGTCACGCAAGAACGGGTCGCCATGACCGCCGGATCCGGGCATTTCGCCGCGAAACACCTGATCCTTCTTCATGATGTCGATGAACTTTGACGCCGTAACCACCGCGTCGGTCGCGGGGTCCATGATGCATTTTCCCGGCGCTCCGCCACCGCCACCCTGCAATCCCCAGGGCTGATGAAGTTGACGGTCGGAGCGAACCTGCACAGTGGCTTTTTCAGGCAACAAACGGAATTGCCGCACGATGCCCAACGCGCCGCGATGGGTCCCCGGCCCGCCGGTGTCCGGCAGGAACGCGTATTCCTCCAGCAAAACAGGGCTTTCGGCCTCGATCACCTCGGCGGAGACGTTGGCGACGTTGCCCAGGCAATAGGGACCGGCGTCCTGCCCGTCCTGGTTGGGACCGCCGCCAAGACCCGTCATGTTATGGAATTCCAGCAACAAAAACGGCGAGCGGTCGGGGTGATATCCCGCGAACACAATGGCCATTTCCGATCCGCCCGGACACGCTGGCATGCGATCCGGCAGCAATTGCGCCAGCACGCCCAGCACGACCGAACGCACCCGATACCCCGCCTGCCCGCGCGCGCCGACCGGTGCCGGGAACATCGGGTTGACGAAGCAACCTTCCGGCGCGATCACCGTGATCGGTCGAAAGAAACCCGCATTGTTGGGTATATCGGCGTCCAGCACCGTGCGGATCGCGGCATAGGAACATGACGCCGTGAACCAGAAATTCGGGTTCAGCGCCCCGGATGTCTGCGGCGAGGTGCCGGTGAAATCGACCGTCATTTCGTCGCCCTTGACCGTCAATTTGACGTAAATCTTGACCGGACCGCCGCCGGCGCCGTCGTCATCGTTCCAGTCCGTGAATTCCACCGATCCGTCCGGCAGGGCCGCGATGCCCGCCCGCGTCAGACGTTCGGAGTAATCAATCAAATCGACCATGTAGACCTTCAATTCGTCGGGGTCATAGTCGTCGAACAGTTTGACCAATTCTCGTTCCGCGACCATTAACGCGGAAATTTGAGAGCGCATATCGCCGATGACCATATCCGGCACGCGCACATTCGTTTTGACAATATTGAACAGCGTCGAATTCGGTTTCCCGGCCTCGTAAATCTTGCTGGGCGGAATGCGCAGACCTTCCTGGAAAATTTCGGTGCTGTCCGTCGCGTTCCCGCCAGGCACCCGCCCGCCCATATCGGTGTGATGCAGGATCAGACAGACGAAGGCGATGCGCGCGCCGCTCGCCGAGAATACCGGCGCGAACATGAACACGTCGTTCAAATGGCTGGCGCCGGAATACGGATCGTTGCTGGCCATGATGTCGCCGGGGTGAATGTCGTCGCCAAAAAAATCCATGCAGCCCTTCAACGCGGGCATCATGGCGCCCAGATGAGCGGGCAACGCCAGCCCTTGCGCCACCAACTGACCATTCGCGTCACAAACGCAGGAAGAAAAATCGAGGTTGTTCTTCACGACGATGGAGCGCGACGTGCGAATCACGGTGACGATCATGTTATCGGCGATGGTGACCAGCGCGTTGCGGATCAGTTCCCGTTTGATCGGATTGACGGCGTTCGGCGAGGTTTTGCTGTCCGACATACCCTTACTCCCGTTCCAGCACGATATTGTTCCATTCGTCCAACCGCGCGGTCCATCCGGGCCGCACCACGGTGGTGGTGTCGTATTCCTCGACAATCAACGGCCCAGCGCGCGGCGCCTCGGTTAAGCCATCGCGCGGCATCACGGGCGTGGCGCGCCAACCCAAATCGGGTCCGAAATACGCCTGCCGTTCGCCGGTCGCCGCCGTCGTTTCGCCGACCCGGACGACCTGGTCCGGCAAGCGCGGTAAATTCGACACACCGCGTCCC
>JABJJH010000059.1 GCA_018660965.1 Rhodospirillaceae bacterium
CCGGGAATATTCTTGGCGACCCACAGCCACAGGCGCTCCATTTCGATGGACTGGCCTTCGCATACCACATCGTCATAGATGCTGGACCCGCCAACCTGCGCCCAAAACGCCTTGACCGCGGGGTGTCCCGTGCTGGCCGCCGCCAGCGCTGTCGTCGCCCCGGCGGACGACCCGGACACGCCGATATTCTCATCGCACCAGGGCTGGGCCGCGATCCACGCCAATGTATCGTAGCCGTCATTGGCGTCGTCGGCGTAAACCCGGTCTTCGCCTTCCGACGCGTAACGGCCTCTGGTGTCCTGATACACCGCCGCATAACCGTGTTCGACGATGGCCTTCCAGCCGCGCAACAGCGATCCGCGCATCGGTTGGTCAGGGTCAGGCAACCAGCCTGTCACAGGGTCCGTCATCGCGGCGCTCTGCCCCATCGCGATCCCGTAAGGCGTTCGCTGCAGGATGACCGGATGGGACGACGACGCGTCCCCGGCTGAATTGACGGCGGGGAGATAGACGAAGGTATTGAGCCGAACGCCGTCGCGCATGGCGACCATGGCCTGAAAACATCGCGCGCCCGTCGATGCATCGGCGATTTGCATGGCGTTAGCCCAACACGTCCGGATTCACGACATGAATGGGCGCCCCCGCCGCATAAGCGTGAATTTGTTCGAAGATATCGGCGAATTGGGTTTCGTAGTCCTCCCGCGTCACATAGCCGATATGCGGCGTGCAGATGACGTTATCCATGCTCAACAGGGGATGGTTCGGGTCGCGCACCGGTTCTTCTTCGTACACATCCACCGCCGCCATGCCCAGACGCCCGGCGCGCAAGGCCGCCTCCAAGGCGCCGGTTTCAATCAACGGCGCCCGGCTGGTGTTGACCAACAGGGCGCTCGGTTTCATGCGCGCCAGATCGGCGGCGGTGACGATGCCGCGCGTCGAATCGTACAGCCGCAAATGCAGGGACAGCACGTCGCTGGATTCGAAGAACGCGTCCCGGCTCGCCGCCACGTCCCAGCCATCGGCCCGGGCGCGGTCCCGCGACCCTTCGCTCGCCCACACCAGCGGCTTCATGCCAAACAACTTGCCATAGTCCAGAATGACGCCGCCAATCCGGCCATAACCGTAAACACCAAGCGTCTTGCCGCGCAGCGAACTGCCGACGCCGATCTGCCACTCGCCGCGTTTCAGCGCCGCGACTTGCTGCGGCAGGCTGCGCATACCCGCCAGCACCAGCGCCCAGGTCAATTCCGCCGTGGCGAAGGACGGCGTACCCGCATGCGCGTTCGACGACACGATCACACCGCATTTCGTACAGGCCTCGGTATCGATATGCGGAAAGACGCTGCGTTGGCTGATAAGCCGCAAATTGGGCAATTGTTCCAACAGCGGGGCCTGGATTTTCGTGCGCTCCCGGATCAGGACAAGGGCTTCGGCGTCCTTGAGCCGCTCGGCCAGAATATCGTCGTCCTGAACGTGGTCGTTCCAGATCGTCACGTCGTGCCCGTCCAGCATCGAAAAGCACGGCAATGTGCGAATGGTGTCGTGGTAATCGTCCAGAATTGAAATTTTCATTGTCGGCAAGTCCCCCCTATGAACGCGAAGTGTATGGCTGGGATCGGAACAAGTCCATCTGGTGGGGCAACGGATCGAAACGGATGGGAACCATCCGGTTCGGTTACGCCACTGGAATTGATCAGGATCAAGGCGGCCACAACCAAAGCGGATAATTTACAGCGCAGGAGGTGACCCACATGCCTGACGCCAGCCACCCTGTCCGGACGTTGATTCTCGGCGCCGCCGGTCGGGACTTTCATAATTTCAACGTGGTCTACCGCGACGACCCCGACACCCGCGTCGTCGCCTTCACCGCCGCGCAAATCCCCGGCATCTCCAATCGGCCCTATCCCGCCTCTCTCGCCGGGCCGCTTTATCCGAATGGCGTTCCTATTCTGGATGAAATTGACCTGGATGCGATCTGCCGCCGGGACTCCATCGAACGGGTTGTCTTCGCGTATAGCGACGTGCCCCACGCAACGGTGATGCACGCGGCGTCCCGCGCGCTTTCGGCGGGCGCCGATTTTGTTTTGCTTGGACCCGACCGGACGATGTTAACCGCGCCGCTGCCCGTTATCGCCATTTCGTCGGTGCGGACCGGCTGTGGAAAATCCCAGGTCGGTCGGTGGCTGTCGCGACGGTTGCGGGCGCGGAACCTGAACGTGGGCGTTTTGCGTCATCCGATGCCCTATGGCGATCTGGCGCGCCAATCCGTTCAACGGTTCGCCAACCGGGCCGATCTCGCGGACGCCGACTGCACGATTGAAGAACGCGAGGAATACGAACCGCATATCGAAGCGGGCGGCGTCATATACGCGGGCGTCGATTACGAAGCGATTGTCACCGCGGCGGCGGATGCGGCGGATTTAATCCTGTGGGAAGGCGGCAACAACGATTTTCCGTTTGTCGCGCCCGATTTGCACATCGTCCTGGTCGACGCCCTGCGCCCGGACCAGTTAACCAGCCACCACCCCGGCGAAACGGTGTTGCGCATGGCCGACGTGGTGGTGGTCGCGAAGGCGAACGCCGCCCAGCCCGGAGACGCCGAGCGCATGGCGGATGCGGCGCGACGCATCGCGGGAGACGTTCCCATCGTGCAAGGCGCCTCGCTGGTGCGGCTCGACGCGCCGCAAGACGTAAACGGAAAGCGGGCCCTGATCGTCGAAGACGGGCCGACGATCACCCATGGCGGCATGCCGCACGGCGCGGGATACAACGTGGTGCGGTCGCTCGGCAACGCGATTATCGTCGATCCCCGGGAGTCCGCATCGCCCCTTGTCCGCGATGTTTACGACCGCTATCCGCATATCGGACCGGTGTTGCCCGCAATTGGCTACGATGCGGCGCAACGCGGCGCCCTGGCCGACACCATTAACGCCAGCGCGGCGGATGTCGTGGTCGCGGCGACGCCTGTCGATATCGCCGCCATTCTGGATTTGAACAAACCCGTCGTGCGGGCGCATTATGATTACGCCGACAGGGGGGAGCCCACCTTAAGCGCCCCAACCTTAGGCGCCATTGTCGACCAATTTCTTGACGAACGGAAACTTTGATGCTGGTCGTGGCGGC
>JABJJH010000058.1 GCA_018660965.1 Rhodospirillaceae bacterium
ATCGCCGACACCTATGTCCACATCGCCCAACAACACCGATCAACCTGGACCCATGAAATTGACATGCGGTCGTTCACCGACATGCCGTGGTGGAACCACTAAGACGACTCTTAACCTGGGAACCGCCATGACACAGGAAACCGAAATGCATCCAACCGACCGCGATCCCATCACGCTTGCCGATCACGGCTATTTCTTCGTCGGTGGCGCGTATGTCGACCGCGACAACAGCAGCGTCATGACCGACGCCATGTATGTGGAGAAATTCATCCCGGCCGATCAACGCCAACCCTATCCGGTGGTGATGTTCCATGGCGGCGGACAAACCGGCGTGAACTTTACGGGGACGCCGGACGGTCGCCGTGGCTGGGCGCATGACTTCCTGCGCGCGGGTTACGCCGTTTATGTGATCGACCAACCGGAGCGTGGTCGGTCGGGCCATACGTCGCGGGTGATCGAGGAAGACGGCGCACTGTTGCTGTTCGATGCGACGCGAACCGAACAACGCTTCACCGCGCCGGGCAAGCACAAGTTGTGGCCGCAGTCGCGCCATCACACGCAATGGCCCGGCAGCGGCGAGAAGGGCGATCCGGTCTTCGATCAGTTCTATGCGTCGCAGATCGAGGGAATCGCGGACGGCGCGGAGGTCGAACGGCTGAATCAGAATGCGGGCGCGGCGCTGCTCGACAAAATCGGCCCGGCGATCCTGCTGACGCATTCGCAATCGGGGCCCTTCGGCTGGCTGATCGCCGATGTGAGGCCCACGCTGGTCAAGGCGATCCTCGCGCTTGAGCCGAACGGCCCGCCGTTTCGCGAGATCGTTCTACGCGGCGGCGGCGAATGGTATGTTTACGAGGATGCGGTGGGGCGGACCGGCGGCCCGACGCGGGTCCCCTTGACCTTCGACCCGCCGCTTGAAGAGGGCGAGGCCCTGACCGCCGAATTGCAGGCGCCGTCGGACAATCCGGAACTCGTGACCGGCTATCTACAGGCCAGCCCGGCGCGCCAACTGCCCAATTTACAGAACATTCTAATCATGATCATGGTCGCGGAAGCGTCGTATCACGCGACATACGACCACATCACCAGCGCCTTCCTGAAACAAGCCGGCGTGGACCACGAACTGGCCTATCTGGCCGACAAGGGATTCAGCGGCAACGGACACATGGTCATGTTGGAGAAGAACAACCACGCGGTCGCCGACATGATGATCAACTGGCTGGCCGGGAATTGCCGATAACCCAGGTAACTGCTCACCCATATTCCGCCGCGCGTTTATCCGCCTCGTCGGGGACTTTTTCGCGCATGGTGACGAATTCTTCCGCCGCCGTGGGGTGGATGCCGATGGTGGCGTCGAACTGCGCCTTGGTCGCCCCGCATTTCAGCGCGATGCCGATGCCCTGGGTCGTTTCCCCGGCGTCGGGGCCGACCATGTGGAACCCGACAACGCGGTCGCTGGCCTGATCCACGATCAGCTTCATCAATGTTTTTTCATCACGGCCGCTCAAGGTGTGCTTCATCGGCGTGAAGGACGACAGGTAAATATCCACCGCGCCATACATATCGCGCGCCTGGGCTTCGGTCAGGCCGACGGTGCCGATGTTCGGCTGGCTGAACACCGCGGTCGGGATATCGGCGTAATCCATGATGCGGTCTTCGCCGCGAAACAGATTGCCCGCCAGCACCATGCCTTCGGCGATGGCGACCGGCGTCAACGCGACCCGGTCGATCACGTCGCCGATGGCGTAAATAGAATCCACCGATGTCTTGAAGGCGTCATCGACCTTCACCGCGCCATTCGCGGCCAGTTCGACGCCCGCTTCCTCCAACCCGATGCCCCGGCTGTTCGGCGCGCGGCCCGTGGCGTACATGATCAGATCGGTTTCCCGTTCCTCGCCATTTTCCAGCGTGGCGAGAAACGCGTCGCCCTTCTTTTCGATGCGCGCGATGTTGGTGTTGAATTGCAAATCGACGCCTTTCTTGCGCATTTCGATGGCCAGGAAATTGCGGACATCATCGTCGAACCCGCGCAGGAAATGCGGCCCCCGGTAAAGCTGCGTGACCTCGACGCCGAGGCCTTCGAAAACCCCGGCGAATTCCACCGCGATATAGCCGCCGCCAACGATGATCGCGCGTTTCGGCAAGGTTTTCAGATAGAACACTTCGTTTGATGTAATCGCGTGTTCCTTGCCCGGAATGTCCGGCACCGTGGGCCAGCCGCCGGTCGCCACCAAAATCTTGTCCGCCGTGACGGTCTTGCCGTTCACCGACACCGTATGCGGGTCCACGACGGTGGCGCGCCCATTGAATAATTCCACGCCCGCATTGCCCAGCAGGCGTTCATAAATGCCGTTGAGGCGACCGATTTCCTTGTCCTTGTTGGCGACCAGGGTCGGCCAGTCGAAGGATGACTCGCCAACCGTCCAGCCAAACCCCGCCGCGTCCTGGAAATCCTCGGCGAAATGGGACGCGTAGACGAACAGTTTTTTCGGCACGCACCCGACATTGACGCAGGTGCCGCCCAGATAAAGATCCTCGGCCACGGCGACCTTCGCCCCGTAGGACGCGGATATCCGGCTGGCCCGCACGCCACCGGACCCGGCGCCAATGGTAAACAGGTCATAATCATACGCGCTCATCATGTTTCCCCTAATCCAGACAATTTAATCGCTCCACGATGATACATAGCCATGCCGCCCGCGTCTTTAAAGCCGACATTGACATATCACCGTAATTCGCCACCTTCTTACACCCATGACCACCGACATACCCACCGACGCCTCCACCGACGTTACAATGCCGCCGCCCCCGGATATCCGGGCGATCCACCTTTGCATTAATTGGCGGGCGGGTAATACGCTGCCGTCCTGCGGTGAAAAGGGGGCCAAGGAATTGGCGGATGCGCTGGAAGCGGGCCTTAAAGCCCGTGACCTGCCATATACCTTTCGCCGGATGCACTGCATGGGCAAATGCCACATCGGTCCGACCCTGAAAATTTCACACGGCGGCCCCTTCGTCATGGGGGCGCAGGAAGCCGATGCGCCGCGCATTCTGGATTGGCTGGCGGACAAGAATTTCGACGCGCTGGCCGAAGCTTTCCCGTTGCCCAAGGCCGACAAGAACATCGACGCTTGAGCGCCCGCCCGCCTGTGCTAGGCTGACAATTCTTATACATTAAACAGGGAATGGTCGCCGCCATGGAGTTTCTGGTTGTCCTGAAACGCGATTGCGAAACGTGCCAGTTGGTTGAGCCCGCGCTCGCCAGTTTGCGCGGCGAATTCCCGCTGACGCTGTATTCCCAGGATGACCCCACCTTCCCCGAAGGATTGGGCGGCGCCGCGGATGACCGTTCGCTGGAACAATCCTGGCGGTTGGGGGTGGAAACCGTGCCCACGCTGGTGCGCCTGGAAGACGGCAAGGAAGTCACGCGAACCGAAGGCTGGGATCGGGCGGAATGGGTCCGGGTCACCGGCATGGAGTCGCTTGGCGAAGGGCTGCCGGCGTTCCAACCCGGGTGCGGATCGAAAACCGTGGAACCCGGCATGCCGGAACGCCTGGCGTTAAAATTCGGCGATCTGACGCTGAATTCCCGCGTCATCGACGTTGCCGAATGGGACGACCCCGCCGAAATCGCCTTCGACCGGGGATGGACGGACGGCCTGCCCATCACCCCGGCAACGGATTTGCGCGTCGCGCGGATGCTGGCGGGCACAACCCGCGACCCCGGCGAAATCATTGGACCGATCCCGCCGAACCTGATCGATTGCACCATTGAAAAGGCCGCCGTCAACGCGGTCATGGCCGGATGCCGTCCGGAATATTTCCCGGTCGTGCTCGCCGCTATCGAAGCCGCCCTGAAGCCCGAATTCTCCATGCATGGCCTGTTGGCGACGCTGTGGTTTTCCGGCCCCATCATCATCGTCAACGGCCCGGTCACGAAACGCATCGGCATGAATTGGGGCGGCAACGCGCTGGGCCAGGGCAACCGGGCGAACGCCACCATCGGGCGCGCCCTGCAATTGGTCATCCGCAACGTCGGCGGCGGACGACCGCAGGAAATCGACCGTTCGGTGTTCGGCAATCCCGGCAAATACACCTTCTGCTTCGCCGAAGACGAAACCGATCCCGACTGGGTTCCGCTGAATGTCGCGCGCGGCCACGCGCCGGGAACCTCGACCGTGACCTTGTTCCACGGTGACGGCGTGCAGGGTCTCGCCGACCACAAATCCCGCGACGCCGAAAGTCTGGCGCGGTCCATGGCGATGGGCCTGTGCGCGGTGTGTCATCCCAAACTGGCGCAATGGTCGAACGCAATCCTGGCGATATCGCCGGATCATTACGCGATCTTCAAACAGCACGGCTGGGGACGCGCGGAAATCGAAGCCGCGATCTGGGACGCATTGAAGCGACCGGGCCGCGATTTGATCGAAGGCGCGCAAGGCGTGGGCGCGGGCATCGACCCGGCGCGCGCGGAAGAAATGGTCGATAAATTTCACCCCGGCGGCTTGCTGGTGGTGCGCGCAGGCGGGGTCGGCGGCTTGTTTTCCGCCATCATTGGCGGCTGGACCGCGCACCGGCGCAACAAGGACGTTCAAACCGTATCGAAGGAGATAGGCACATGACCGGATACACCATGCGCGACCCGACCGCGGAAACCGCCGCAACCCAACGGGACCGCATACCCCCAAGCGCGGCGCTGTCGGACGTCACCATCGGGTTGCTCTGCATTTCCAAGGAGCGCAGCTCGGAATTTCTCGATTCCGTGGAGACGCTGCTGACCAAACGCGGGCTCAAGGTATTGCGGTACGAAAAGCCGACGCACACTAAACCCGCGCCGGAAAACGTCATTCAGGATATCGTCGAACACTGCGACGTGGTCGTCGAAGGCCTGGCGGATTGAGGTTCCTGTACGTCGTGCAGTTTGCATGACATTCAGACCCTCGACCGGCGCGGCGTTCCCGGCGGTGCGGTGGCGACTGTCGCCTTTCGCGAAGCCGCCGAGGCGCAATCGAAGGCGCTTGGCTTCAACCCCGCCATGGCCTGGGTGCCGCACCCCATTCAAAACCGCACGCCCGACGAACTGGCAGATGTGGCCGAACAGGCGATTGACAATATTTTAGCGCTTATTTCACCGGCAAAAGGAGACTGACATGACGGATGCGCCCGCCGAATCCGAGCCCGCGGAAATCGTGAAATTTGAAAAGGCGTTCGACGATCCGGTCGAACAAGCCCGCAAGGTTCAAACCTTTCGCTATGACCGCCCCGATGTCGATGCGCCGAAAGCGATCATGAAACTGGCCCAGACCGATCTGGTCAAAGGCGCAGTTCAGATCGTCGGCAAGGACGGCCGCAATAACTTGCACTCGCACGCCGGCGCCGACACGTTCTGGATGGTGCTGAAGGGCCGCGCGCGGTTCTATGGCGGCGTCGATGAGGTCATCGACGAATTCGGGCCGTTTGAAGGGATCGTCACGCCGCGCGGCACGCCGTACTGGTTCGAAAGCGCCGATCCGGACGTCGATCTGGAATTACTGCAGGTCGCCGGGTTCGAAAAAGGCGTGAAGGACATTCGCACCAATCACGAACCGCGCAGCAACCTGAATCGCAAAAAGACGGAACGCTATAGCGGGAAAACCAACTAAGGGCGCTACAGTTCCGGCGAGCGGATCACCAACATCTTTTCGATCTGCATATCGTGGATCGTGTGGTGGATGCCGCCAACATTGTAACCGGATTGGCGAAGCCCCGCGAACGGCATCCAATCGACCCGGAACGCGGTGTGGTCGTTCACCATCACCGCGCTGGCGTCGAGCTTGCGGAAACACCGCATGGCGGTGTCCATGTCCCTGGTGCACACCGCCGCCTGAAACGCGAACGGCAGTGAATTCGCGCGCCCGATGGCCTCGTCCAGATCGCTGTACGGATAAACGCAAACCGCAGGGCCAAAGATTTCGCGTTGGCTGACCATGGCGGCGGCGGGCGGGTCGTACAACACGGTGGCCTCAAAGCAGCTATCCGACACCTTGGCGCCCCCGGCGACCACTTCGGCCCCGCCATCGACGGCTTCCTTGATCCATTCCGCAACCCGGTCGCATTCCTTGGTTCGAATGAGCGGGCCGATTTCAGTGTCGGCACTGGTCGGGTCGCCAATCGGCATTTTCGATCCCAGCTTGCCAATGCGCGCCGCCACGTCGCGCGCGATCGACTCATGCGCGAACACACGCTGCACCGATACGCAGACCTGGCCCGCATGATAAAACCCGCCCTTCGCCAGCAACGGCATGGTCGCGTCCAAATCGGCGTCGGGGGCGACGATCACCGGCGCGGCGCCGCCATGTTCCAGCGCGCATCTTGTTCCTGGCGCCAGTTTGGAGCGCAACATCCAGCCTACGCTGGGCGAACCGATGAAGCTGAAGAACCCGACGCGCGAATCGGTGACGAGTTTTTCGGAAACGTCCCGACCGCTGGTCACGACGACCTGACACCATTCTTCCGGCAAACCCGCTTCATGCAGCATCTGGACGAAACGGATGCAGGACAACGGCGTCACTTCCGCCGGTTTGACGACGCAGGGGCACCCGACCGCAATCGCGGGCGCAACCTGATGAACAATCAGGTTCAGCGGATGATTGAAGGCGCTGACCGCGACGACGACGCCAATCGGTTCATGCGTGGTGACGGCGATGCGGTTCATCGAGGACGCGTTCAACCCCATGGGAATTTCCGAGCCGTGCTGGGTGCGCAGGGTTTCGATGCACAATTTCACCCCATCGATGGCGCGCGCGACTTCAACCTGGCTGTCCGGCAAAGGCTTGCCGCCTTCCCGCGCGGCTTCCACGGCCAGCATATCGAAGCGTTGCGCCATCAATTCAGCGGTTTTTTCCAGAATATCGATGCGTTTTTCAACGCTCAGCCAGCCATCGCGGTTCTTGAACAAACGCGACGCGGTTTCCAGCGCCTTATCGACAGCCGCGCCATCCGCCATGGGAACCGTTCCGATTTCGGCGCCGTCATAAGGCGCCCAGACCATCGCCTCACGGCTCGACGTGGCGCCGGGAACCATAAACGGAAAACTTTCAGCCATCTTCAACCTCTCCCCTTAAAACATGATCTTTCGTAAGACATCGCGACACTCTAACGCGGACACCGCAGAAACGGTAGCGCCGTATACGTATTAACAACGTCAACGCTGGCCGGTTGTGCCAACCGATCTATTTGACATAATAGCCGTCACATCCAACGAAGAGGGGGCACAGGACGTGAGCGAAGCACGATTGCCGTTATCCCGTTACAATGTCATCGACGTCACCGCCGCGCGCGCCGGGCCAACCGCCGTGCGGCAATTGGCGGATTGGGGCGCGAACGTCATCAAGGTCGAAGCGCCGGCGTCCATCGACCAGAACCGCGCCAGCCTGACCGGATCGCGGCACGGGTTCGATTTTCAGAACCTGCACCGCAATAAACGCGCCCTCACCCTCAATTTAAAGACCGAGGAAGGCAAGGCGGTGTTCTTCGATCTGGTGAAGGACGCCGACGTCATCGTTGAAAATTTCCGCTCGGAAGTGAAATTCCGACTGGGCATCGACTATGAATCGGTGCGCAAGGTCAATCCGCGCCTCGTCTATGGCAGCATTTCCGGATTCGGCCAGACCGGCCCCTATGGCAAGCGCCCCGGCGTGGACCAGATCGCCCAGGGTCTGGGCGGGTTGATGTCGATCACCGGATTGCCCGGTCAGGGTCCCGTGCGGGTCGGTATTCCGATCTGCGACCTTACCTCCGGCATTTTCCTCGCCCAGGGCATATTGATGGCGTTGCTGGACCGGGAAACCACCGGCGAGGGCCAATGGGTTCATACATCCCTGCTGGAATCGATCATCCAGATGCTCGATTTCCAGGGCGCGCGGTGGCTCATTGAAGGCGAAGTCGCCCCACAGGCGGGCAACAACCATCCAACCGGCACGCCGACCGGCGTGTTCCCGACTTCGGACGGCCACATCAACATCGCCGCCGCCGGGACTAATTTGTTCGACCGTATGAACAAGGCGATGGGCGCGGACGATCTGGCCACCGACGAACGCTTCCGCACCGGCGAAGACCGCACCAAGCATCGCGAGGAGATCAACGAACGGATCAGCGTCCACTCGCGCAAGAAAACCAGCGACGAATGGATTGAAATTCTGAACGACGCGGGCGTGCCGTGCGGTCCGATCTATTCCATCGACCAGATGTTCGCCAACGAACAGGTCGAACATCTGGGCATCGCCAAATCGGTAATCCACGCCAAGCTGAAGGAATTGAAAATCGTCGGACAGGCCGTGAACCTGACCGAGACGCCACAGCCCGACACGTTGCGCATGCCAACGCCGGATTTGGGCGAACATACCGACGATATTCTTAAAGAGCTGGGGTACGACGACGCGAAAATCGCCGCCCTGCATGAAAACAGGATCGTTTAAGGCTAAAGATTTCTGGGAGTTGATACCGTGAGTGAACCAAGACTGCCTTTATCGAAATACACGGTCCTCGATTTGACCGCCCATCGCGCCGGGCCGACCGCCGTGCGCCAATTGGCGGATTGGGGGGCCAATGTCATCAAGATCGAAGCGCCCAAGTCGATCAGCAACGACAAGGGAAGCCTGATCGGGTCGCGAAACGGGTTCGATTTTCAAAACCTGCACCGCAACAAGCGCAGCCTGACCCTCAATTTGAAAACCGAGGAAGGCAAGGCGGTGTTCTTCGACCTTGCGAAGAAGGCCGACATCATCGTCGAGAACTTTCGCTCGGCGGTGAAATTTCGCCTCGGCATCGATTATGGCGAGGTCAAAAAGGTAAA
Source organism: Rhodospirillaceae bacterium (assembly GCA_018660965.1). GTDB lineage: Bacteria > Pseudomonadota > Alphaproteobacteria > UBA8366 > JABJJH01. Next base: position 8,834 of record JABJJH010000058.1, read on the forward strand.
CCCGCGCATCATCTACGGCAGCATCGCCGGGTTCGGGCAAACCGGCCCCTACGGCAAACGCCCCGGCGTGGACCAGATCGCCCAGGGCATGGGCGGCTTGATGTCGATCACCGGACTGCCGGGCGAAGGCCCCGTGCGGGTCGGCATCCCGATCTGCGATTTGACGGCGGGCATTTTCCTGGCCCAGGGCATCATGGTCGCCTTGATCGACCGCGAAACAACCGGCAAGGGCCAGTGGGTCCACACCTCGTTGCTGGAAGCAATCATCCAAATGCTCGACTTCCAGGGCGCGCGCTGGCTCATCAAGGGTGAAGTCGCCCAACAAGCGGGCAACAACCACCCGACCGGTACGCCAACCGGCGTCTTCCCGACATCCGACGGCCACATCAACATCGCCGCCGCCGGGACCAATTTGTTCGAGCGCATGAACAAGGCGATGGGCGCGGACGATTTGGCGTCGGACGAACGGTTCCACACCGGCGAAGGCCGCACTGCAAACCGCGAAGAACTGAACGAATTGATCGGCGGCTACACACGCGGCAAAACCAGCGACGAATGGATCGAAATCCTGAACGATGCGGGCGTGCCGTGCGGCCCTATCTATTCCATCGATCAGGTGTTCGCCAACGAACAGGTTCAGCATCTGGGCATCGCCAAATCGGTCAATCACAAGACCCTTGGAACCATGAAAATCGTCGGTCAGGCCCTGAATATGACCGGGACGCCGCAACCGGACACAATGCGTCTCGCCACCCCGGAATTGGGGGAGCATACCGACGACGTCCTGGCGGAACTTGGCTACGACGCCGACAAGATCGCCGCCCTGCATGGCGAAAACATCGTTTAACTTCTCATTTCCCTACTGAAACCGGAGTCTCCCATGAAATTGAACACGGAAAAAATGATCGCTGAAAAAGCCGACGGCATCGGCTGGATGACCTTCAACAACCCGGCCCGGCGCAACGCCATGTCGCTGGAAATGTGGGAGGGGATCGACACCATTCTCGAAGATTTTGAAAACGACGATTCTGTCCGCATCGTCGTCATGAAAGGCGCCGGCGGCAAGGCGTTCGTATCCGGCGCCGACATTTCCGAATTCAAGGAAAAGCGCAACAACGCCGAAGCCGCAGCCCATTACGCCGCCGTATCGGAAGGCGCGCGGGAACGGCTGGGCACGCTGGCGAAGCCGCTGATCGCCATGATCGACGGCTTCTGTCTGGGCGGCGGGTTGGCCGTCGCGCTGGCCGCCGATATGCGTTTTGCGACCGAACAGTCCCAATTCGGCGTGCCCGCCGCGCGGCTCGGCATCGCCTATGGCTTCGACGGGCTGCGCCGTTTGGTCAGTCTCGTCGGCCCGGCCATGGCGAATGAAATCATGTTCACCGGCAACCGGATCAACGCCGACGAAGCCTTGCGGATCGGCTTGATCAACCGCGTCATTCCCGGCGACAACATAGAATCGACCGTGCGCGACCTGGCTATGACAATCGCCAATAACGCGCCGCTATCGGTCAACGCGTCCAAGGTCACGATCAAGGAAGTTCTGAAGGATGCGGACGACCGCGACATGGACAATCTGGCGCGGATTTCGAAAGA
>JABJJH010000056.1 GCA_018660965.1 Rhodospirillaceae bacterium
CAATTGAATGCCGGGCACGCATCCCATGGAGTCGATGAAGCGGGTGATCGGCTTCAACGCTTCGGCTTGTTCATCGGTCCAGATGCCCAGGCAGCCATGGGTGATGCGCCCTTCCGGCACGACCCCTGTCGCTTCGGCGAACACCAGCCCCGCATGGCCGCGCGCGAACGTGCTGAGATGCGCGAAATGCCAATCGGTGGCGACGCCTTCCTTGGCGGAATACATGCAAAGCGGCGAAACGACGACCCGGTTGGGCAGGGTCACGCCGCGAAGGGTCAGCGGCGTAAACAAAAGCGGTTGTTCGGACATGGGATACCTTATGAATAAAATTTAAGCGTCGGACGCATTCTCCATGGACACGCCGAATTGTCCAATCCCGTGATCCAGGGGCTTAGTCCCGGTGTGTATGGAAGTCCGGGAGAGACAGCGGAATGATCAATTTTCGGTCAGCATTCCATCGCCCCAGCCGCAATTTCCCATCATGCCCGACGAGTTTTAAGCCGAAAACATTCACGTACCAAAGGCGGCCGACAATCTTGCTGCCGGTTCTGGCGGAAAACCGCCGCGCGGCGATATTGATAGTGTCGATGCTGGAGAAATAGCATGTAAACCCTTCCTCGATGTATCGTCGCAGTGCAAAATTTCGCATTATCGTCGGGTATCCCTTCCGGCGATGCGGCGGACTGACGACATGATTGCTGTGCGCAATAGCGCCACTTGGAACCGTGAAGTCCAGCCAGGAGAAGGGGTTAAAATGGCGGCGATGAAACCACGTGGTCGCGACCGGTTCGCCGTCCACCTCCAGGACGAAACCATCCCAGTCTTCTTTCGGCATCTGTTTGAAGTAATCCCAGGAGTTGTTGTCGAAGTGTGCGATACGGGGCTGGTCTTCAGGCTGGAACGGACGAACCCCCGACTCTGCATCCGTGCCTTGAGGGCGCTCGGTGAAATCCCGGAACAGTACGAAACAGGCCTGTCCCGACAGCATCCATTCTGGAAAGATCGCCCAAATGGTAATGGCCAGGGTGTTCGCCGGGCCATACTCGCTGTAGGTGGGCCACACGGCGCGCAGCCGTTCGGCCCAGGGTTTTCTGGTTGGCAATTTCGGGACGTTGGAATCGTTGGTCATGGCCAAGGACGACCTTCGAACAATCAGGCGCCAAGCGCGATATTCGTAATATTACCCGCCAAGCGCGACCCGCGCTAGGGGAACCGGAACGCCGGGAACGTCCACGCGCATTTTGTAGATACCGCCGCAGTTTTCGCGCGGCCCGCCGCGTTGGCCCGTCACGATGTACAGATCGCGTAAATCCGGTCCGCCGAAACATACGCTGGTGACCATGGGGACCGGGACCGGGATATCCAAGCGGTGCGACCCGTCGGCTTCAAACACCGACACGCAGCCGCCATTGGCGATGGCGACCCAGATCGACCCGTCCTCGGCCACCGCCATGCCGTCCGTGACCTGGCCCGGCCGGTCGATCAGCACTGAATAGCCCGCCACTTCGCCGTCGCCGGTAATGTCATAGGCGCGAATGTGGCAGGTGCGCGAGTCACAGTGGTACAGAAATTTTCCATCCGGTGAAAACCCCATGCCGTTGGTCAGCAGGATCCCGTCCGACACGGTGCGGATCGATCCGTCCAGATCGATGACGTGCAGATGACCGGGACGGATTTCTTCTTCGGCGAAAACGCGAAAGGCGATAGACCCGGCCCACACGCGGCCCGCTGAATCGGTGGTGAAATCGTTGAACCCGATAGCGAATTCCGTCACGTCGGCGGTGATAATATCGCATTGGCGTTCGCCATCGTAGCTTTGAAACATAATCTCCCGACCGCCCACCAGAAGGCCGCCATCGGCGTGCTGGACGATGCCGCCGACACCGCGCCGTTTTGGGACGATCGTGCTCACGTCGCCATCGGGCGACAACGCCCGCACGCCGCCATTGAGGGCGTCGCTGTAAATCAGGCCGCGTTCGTCATCCCACACGGGTCCTTCGATCAACCCGTACCCGGTTATGAGTTCTTCCATAGTCGTGTTCTCCCCTTTTAGCGGTTGTTGCCCGGCAACGTGCCACACATGACCGGCCAAATTCCAGCGGTTCAAACCCCAGTGGTTCAAACCAGAGCATTGAGCCGCCCGGTCGGGACCTGTAGTTTCGGGTCAATTTTATTGAGCAGGGAGAGGAACAAATCATGCCGGACGAAGGATTTCGCAAATGGCTTGAGGTCGAATACATGGTCATGGAGGAAGGTCACGCGGTCGTTGAAATGAATGTTCGGCCGGAGATGCAAAATTTGAGGAACATCGCGCAGGGCGGCGTCGTCGCGGCGTTGATCGACGTGGCCATGTCGACCGCTGCGTCGGCCGGGAATTACGACACACGCAAGCGCGGCATGGCGACCTTGGAGTTGAAGGTGAATTATCTGGCGGGCGCCAGCGGCAAGCGGCTGAAGGCCGTCGCCGACGTTATTCGCGCCGGGTCGCGGACATCGGTGCTGCGCTGCGAGGTGTTCACCGACGAGGGCGAGGTGTGTGCGGCGGGCCTTGGCACCTTCATGTCGCGGCGGATTCACAAGTCCGATCCGGCGCATGTGGAAACGCCCACCGGATAGCCGGCAAGGGTTGGCCGATAATTCGGGCTATTTCTTGACGAATTCCGGATACAGGTTCCGGTAGCCTTTCGCCACCCGCTTTTCCGCGTTTTCCCTGGCTTTTTCCGGGCTCATCGGGATGAACCCGTGCCCCTGAACCAGACGGCACATGAAGTTCATGCGCGCGGCCACGGCGATGGCGTCGTGCATGGCCTTTTCATCCCACCCGGCGTCGAAAACCGCGTCGGCGTCGGCCTGGGTCACTTCGTTCGGCGTCGCGGTCAATTTACCGGCGTAGCGCAGCAACGGCTTGAATTTGTCCTCGACTGGCGCCGAGTCCAGGTCGGCGAGGAGCTTGTCGATCAACCCGTCCTCGATCCCCCAGGCGTAGGCGGCGGCGGAATGCGCGACATAGGCGTAGTCGCACTTGGCGACGCCGACCACATAAGCCGCGATCATTTCCCGCTCGCCCGGCGTCAACGGCGAGGGGCCGTTCATCAACGCCTGTCCGGTATCGGCCCACGGTCCGTAAATGTCCGGGTATTTCGTGAACACGTCGGCGGGGCCCGACGTGTCGGAAAGTGATTTGAAAAAAGCCATGAGGAGTCCGCCAGCGTTCGTGGATATAGGAAGACGCTATAGTATTGAATTCACCGGAACGGGCAAGGACGAGTGCGGGCGGCGCCGTTAAGGGCTCTACTTGGAGACCAACGATTCCTCAATCATGTCGATGACCTCTAAATGCGTGTCGAGGATTCGCCTCAATTCCTTGATGGTCTCCTCGGTTACTGACTTTTGTTTGTCTTCCTCGGTAGTCTTCTTGTATTTCTTTTGCTGGGCTTTGCCCTCGGCGGCGATTTTGGCTTCGGTTCGGCTGTGAAGGTTGGCGACGTTAAAGGCGTCACCGCCACCGCCACTGCCGCCGATTTGGCCCTGGGTCAGTTTGCTGGCTGTGCCGAGGGCGGATTTCAAGACTGCTGATTGCCCACCGGTGGCGGCGGCTCCCACGGCTTGCGTTGCCGCTTTGACCCCGGCAAGGGTCAGATTTTTATAGGCGTCTAACAGTTCCGTCGGGTCCGAATCGAAGGATTTCAGGTTCCAGTTTCCGATATCGTCCTTGATCAAGGCGATGGAAGTCTCGCCCTGGCCGCTGGCGTAGACCGTGTTGATGCGGGACCAGTTATGGTCGGCGAACAGGGTCTCGACGACCCGCACCCGATCCGTCGTTTCTTCCGACGTAAAGGCGTGGATGGGGCTCAACAGCATTTCTTCCCAGATGGCCGGCGCCGCCGCCCGGTTCCAGATCAACAGATTCAGAAAATCCGTCGGTTCGGTGTCCCGGATATAGACGCTAAGCGGCAATTCGCGACGGTCCACGGGAACGATCTGCATTTGCTTCAACAAGGCGTCGGCGCGCGACCCGATCAGATTGCCGTATTCCGCAGCCCAGTTAGCGAAATTGGTCACCACATTTCGCTCTAACCGTCCGCCGGGTCGAAATAAATAGCCGATAGAGGCCGATGCTTGCGTTTGTGCGACTAAAAATGCTTTCGCTTTCAGTTGGACTGTTCCGTTGGAGGTTTTGATAAGGACTTTGCGAATTTCCGCCTCCTTTGCGGCCAGATTAGATTCTGAGGTGAAAGCAGCTTCAGCCGAGTTTTTAAATTCTTCTACAAGACGGAGAGCAGTGTCTATTTCGTAGTGGATGGAGCATTCATCATCGAGTTTGCAAATCCCATCAATTTCCGTTTGTCTGGAACTCGGGAAAATCTCCGACTCTTTTAATAATCTGTTTGAGAAGCTTTTGATGCCGGACAGCGCTTCGTAACTTTGCTGAATCAGGGCGACCAATTCCGCCCACTGGACGGAAGGCTCCTTCGACAAGGGGCCTTTGTAGACCTCGACATCGACCCGTAGAGAACCAGCCGTGGTGAACGGATTCGAGGTTTCGCACGCGCCGAGTCCCAGCATCAACAGCGCGGCGGAGAGCCTAACAAACGAATTTCGTTTCATTTGCCTGGCTCCTTCCGCGAAAAGGCTTCTTTAACCTGTTTCGTGATGTTTTCAGGGGTGGTGGTCGGATCGTCCTCCAGCCTATCCAGTATTCGCTTGGCCTCCGACACCTTCAGGCGTTCCTGAACCAGCGTTAGAAGTCGGGCCGGGGAGGAGCTGCGTTCGTTGAGAACCCGGCTGGATAGGTCCTTCAAGGCGCTGATCAATGGTTTGCCGCTGATCGACATGGCCAGCATCAACCGTTCGTCCTGATTAAAGGTGCGAAACCCTTCCGGACCCAGCACCTGATACCCCCGGCGGGTCACGGCGCTTGACGGACATGCTAGCTGGTCATTTTTGGTGTCGCCGCCGGGTTTGTTAGAAGTGTCGGAAGCCCTCCCGGTCGCACCGCCAAACTTCTCGGCGGCGTCGCCAAATTCCTTGGCGGCCTCACCAAACCCCTTAGCCGCGTCGCCCATTTTTATCGCCGCGTCGCCTAACTCCTCTGCGATATCTAGGGGACTTTGCTCAATGGTGACATCGGGCCTCTTAACGTTCTTCATAGCGCCTGCGTTAGACACCGTTCCCCCGTCGAGCACTGTCAAGCGATTCCAGAGTGCGGTGATCCGCTTTTGTATTCCGGCACGGTGAGCTTGTTTCACGGCCTTGGTAGCGGCGGAATCGTTAGGTTTTTCATCCTTGAGACCTTCGGCGAGGTCGTCGAGTTTTTGCAACTCCTTGTAAATGGTGTTTTGTTCCGCCCGCCTCGCCGTTTCCTCGGCGGAAACGAATCGGAACCGGCGACCGTTTTCGTCCAATTCAACATTGGCGCCGAACGGGTCGATTTCCGAGGCTTTCAAGGTTCCGGCTTCAAAGTGAACCTTGCTGAACAGGGGATTGGCTTTGCCGGTCATGCGGAATCGGTAAAGCGAGTCCGAGAGAACGCGATACCGACCTTCTGTTTTGATAGCGAACGGGTGGTTCCCTTTTGTAACCACCCTTTTTCCGGATTTATCGAGTTTCACGTTGTAGTGGTCCTTGGTTTTCTCGATGACGAAACATTTGTCGACCACCCGGAAATAATAAAGCGTACGGAATCGCACGTCTTCATCCTGGTTACGGGGATCGACGCCGCTGCGCACTTGCATATGCGCAGGGACCGCGCAGGCCGTCATCAACAACGCGGCGGCGCCAAGGATCGCGAATTGACGCGGTCGTATACACCGGCGGTAAATGGTGGTTCTTGGGCGTCGGTTGTTCGCGTAAACCTGGAACACGGTCATCCTCCCCATCCCGTTGGGGCGCTCTCGCTGCGCCAAAACCAGACTCAATAAGGTTAAATAAAACCTTAGTGCAACTATAGGAGTCAATGACAATCCCTATAATTATTGGATTATATTTAATGTGCTTCACTTCATGAGGGTGGTTCGTGCGCAAAACCATGCAGGAAACAACTGGTTTCGACGGAAATATAGCGTTTTAGCACCGAAATAGCCGATACCGATGACGTGTCGAGGCCTGAACCAAACGTCGCATGAAAGCATGGTCGCCCCGAACGTGGCGCGCGCTTGGTCAAGTCAGCGCCGCATTCGTTCCCGGTGCAGGATATACAGACCGCTGCAGATCACCGGCAGCGCCCCGACGATGATCCAGGCGTCCGGGACTTGCCCGAAAATCAGGAACCCCAGCAGGGCGGCCCAGGGCAGCGCCGTGTATTTGAAGGGCGCGATGACGGCGGCTTCGCCGTGGCGGAAGGCTTCGATCAGGACGAAATGCGCCGCGCCCTGCAGGCAGCCCGCCAGCGCCAGCACCGGAAGGTCGTTCACATCGAGCGGCGCGCTGTCGAACAGCAGGCTCACCATTCCGGCCAGCAACACCGCCGAGGTGGAGAAGCACAAGATCGCGATGGACGACTCGCCGGTGCTGATGCGCCGGGTGACCAGGTCCCGCAACGCCCCGCTGCTCGCGGCCAGTAACGGCAGCAAGGCTGCGGCGCGGAATATATCGGGGTCCGGCCGCACCATGATCAAGACGCCGAGGAAGCCGACGACGACCGCCGACCAGCGCCGCCATCCCACCGATTCACCCAGCATCGGTCCGGCCAGCGCGGTAATGACGAGCGGCCCGGAAAACGAGAGCGCCGTGACATCGGCGAGCGGCAGCAGGGCGAGGCTGGTGACCATGAGGAATTGCGTCATCACCAGAAAGCCCGCGCGGATGGACTGACCGCGAAGGTTATAGATTCGAAGCGTGCCGAGGCCGCCGCTACGCCATGCAATCAGGGCGATGGGAATGAACACGAAAGCCGCCCGGAGCGCGATGAGCTGTCCCGGCGGATAGTCGCCGGTCAGCGTCTTGAGAAACGCGTTGTTCAGGGTCAGCAAGGCCATGCCGATGACCATGCAGACGATCCCACGGATGGACGCGGACAGCGGTATTCCCAGCATCAGCGGTGGCGAACCTTGGGGCGAACCTTGGGGCGGACAATGCGGGGAAACGGCATTTTACGGGCAATGTTACCGCAATTGCAGCGTCGGTCAGGGACGATTCGCACCTTAGGCGGCGGCCTTCGCTTCCGCCGCCGCCAGCATCATCGCCGCGCATTTTTCGCCGATCATGATCGACGGCGCGTTGGTGTTGCCCGAGGTCAGGGTCGGCATGATGGAGGCGTCGGCGACGCGCAGCCCGGAAATTCCATGCACGCGCAACTGGTCGTCCACCACCGCCATGGGGTCGTTGCCCATTTTGCAGGTGCCGACCGGATGATAGGTGGTTTCCGCGTTGTTGCGCACCCATTCCAACAAATCCTCGTCGCTCTGGACATCAAGGCCGGGCGCGATTTCCTCGCCGACCACATCGCTGAGCGGGGCGGTCGCCATGAGCTCGCGCGCCTTGCGCATCACCGCCAGCAACCCGGTCCGGTCAAGTTCCGACGACAGAAAGTTGAACTTGATCGCGGGCGGTTCCGCCGGGTCGGCGGATTTGATGTGGATGGAGCCCCGGCTGTCGGACCGCAACACGTTGATGTTCATGGTGAGGCCGCGTTCCTTGGCGAGTTTCCGTTCCCGGTCGACCCGTTCGACGAGGAACGGCATGACGGAAATTGTCGCGTCCGGCGATTCCAGCCCTTCGCGCGTGCGGATATACATGCGGATTGGCACGGACGTGATGGAGAGGAAGCCCTTGCGCGAAAATACATATTTGATGCCTTCGCGAACGATCCGCCACCCGTGTCCCATATCGTTGAAGGAGACATTTTTCTTGGTGATGGCGTATTTCACGCGCGGCGAGTAGTGATCGCGCAAATTTTCGCCGACGCCCGGCAGTTCATGCACCAGATCGACGCCGTGCTGCTGCAGCAATTCCGGCTGGCCGATGCCGGACAGCTCCAGCAGTTTTGGCGAATTGATCGAACCGCCGCTGACGACGACTTCGCGGGCGGCGCGCGCTTCCCGCGCCTCGCCACGCACCGAATAGCGCACGCCGACGCAGGTTTTGCCCTCCATGATGAGGGACGCCGCCATGGCGCCGGTTTCGATGGTCAGGTTGGGGCGGCTGCGCGCCGGGTCCAGATAACAATAGGCGGTGCTCTGACGGCGGCCCTTGTTGATCGTCGCCTGGGTCATGGCGATGCCGTCCTGGTCGGCGCCGTTGTAGTCGGGGTTGTGTTTGATGCCGATTTTAACCGCCGCCTGGATCATCAGATCGTAGAAGGGGCTGAGTTTTTTGGAATCCGTCACCTTCAGCAAGCCGTCGCGACCGCGAAATTCGTCCGAGCCGCCTTCGTAGGATTCCATCTTCTTGAACACCGGTAGGACATCCTGATAGCTCCAGCCACGATTGCCAAGCTGCGCCCAATGGTCGTAGTCCTGCGCCTGTCCCCGTACGAAGACCATGCCGTTGATGGAACTGGACCCGCCCAGCATCTTGCCGCGCGGCACCTCGATCCGGCGTTGGCCGCTGCCGTCATCGGGTTCGGAACTGTAACACCAGTTGACCGCCGGGTTGTCGATAAGCTTGGCGACGCCAATGGGAATGCGCGACCACAGATAGTTCGAACCTTCGGTGCCCGCCTCCAGGCACAAGACGCGGTGTTCGCCGCTTGCGCTCAAGCGGTTGGCCAGAACAGCGCCGGCCGATCCCGCGCCGACGACAATGTAATCATAAGTGTTCGGTTCCATGGTGCTTCTCGCTC
>JABJJH010000241.1 GCA_018660965.1 Rhodospirillaceae bacterium
GCGGTTTGTTCCCGGCTGGTGTAGGCGTTGATGTGCCCGCCGACATCCTCAATCTCGCGCACGATTTCAGACGCCGAACGACGCTGCGTCCCCTTGAACGCCATATGTTCCAGAAGGTGCGCCACCCCATTGATTTCGGCCGGTTCGTGCCGCGTGCCCGACCCGACCCAAACGCCAACCGACGCCGTTTCTACCGAGTCCATCGCATCGGTGACGACACGAACGCCATTTGGCAGCGTGGAAATCCGCGCCGTGCTCACGCCTGGCCTGCTTGGCCCGCATGGGCGCGCACATACGCCTGAACCTGGCCAAGATCGTTTGGCGTGACCGTATAATGTTCCGTCCTGTCGTACAAATCCTCCATGCGTTTGGGCAATGGCGCAAAGGCGCCGCACGCGGCCTCGACGGCGGCGGGGAACTTTGCCGGATGCGCCGCGCCCAGGGTAATCGTCGGCAGGTTCGCATCACGCCGGGCGTCGCGCGCCGCGGCGATTCCAATGGCGGAATGCGGTTCGATCAATTCTCCGGTTTCCTTGTAGACACGCTCGATTTCCGCGCGCGTCCGGTCGTCGTCGATCCGGCGCGCGTCGAACAACGCGCGCACCTGCTTCCAACGGTTGTCCCCGACCGACAGCCGCCCTTCGGCCCGGAATGTGGTCATGGCTTCGGCAAGCGCCGCGCCGTCGCGGTCATACAAATCAAACAACAGGCGTTCGAAGTTGCTGGAAATCTGAATGTCCATGCTGGGTGAAATAGTCGCCTGCACCGCCGCCGTCGTCAAATCGCCGCTGTCAAAGAATCGCGTCAAAATGTCATTAACGTTGGTGCCGATGATCAACTGATCGACCGGGAGGCCCATTTCGCGCGCCGCGTAGGCCGCAAAGATATTGCCGAAATTGCCGCTGGGCACGGAAAAGCGAACCGGCACATCCGGCGCGCCAAGCGCCAGAGCTGCGTGAAAATAGTACACGATCTGGGACATAATTCGCGCCCAATTGATCGAATTGACCGCCGACAGGCGCATTTCATCGCGAAACGCCACATCGTTGAACATGGCTTTCACCAAATCCTGGCAATCGTCGAAGGTGCCCTCAATCGCCAATGTGTGGACGTTCGCGGCGTCAACCGTGGTCATTTGCCGACGCTGCACTTCGGACACTCGTTCATGCGGATAGAGCATGAAGATGTCGATGGCGTCGCGGTCGCGGCAGGCTTCGATGGCCGCCGACCCGGTGTCGCCCGACGTCGCGCCGACCACCGTTACGCGCTCGCCACGCCGCGTCAGGACGTGATCGAAGGCGCGACCCAGGAACTGCATCGCATGGTCCTTGAACGCCAAGGTCGGCCCGTGAAATAACTCCATGAACCACAAAGATGTATCAAGCTGTTTTAGCGGCGCGACGGCGGTGTGGCCGAAATCCCGATAACTTTCCGTCACCAGCGCAGTCAAATCTGCTTCGGAGATGGAGTCGCCGACATACGGCGCCATGACGCGCACGGCGAGTTGCTGGTAGGAAAGCCCCCGCATCGCCCGGATTTCATCAGCGGAAAACCGTGGCCATGTTTCCGGCAGATACAAACCGCCGTCCCGCGCCAACCCCGCGAGGAGAACGTCGTCAAAGCCGAGAACCGGCGCGGCGCCGCGTGTGCTGATATATCGCAAAAAACTAACTTCCTTGCCTTGAAATTGGCGCATACCCTATCGTTCCGGCAGTCGTCAAGCAAGCGTCGGAAAAGGAGCCGCCATGTTCAGCCATCGTCCCATCGCGACGGATGATTTCGAGATAATCTGCCGGTTCCCATCCAGCGCCGAAGAATTGTTTTACATGGCGCCAACGGCGGCGTTTCCACTGTCCGCGGACGCGCTTCGCGACATTGTCGCCGCCCGGGAATCGCCGACAGTGCTGACCTGGAACAATGATCCAGCCGCCTTTGCGTCCTTGTATCGTTGCGAGGCGGGCCAATCCTGTTTTATCGGCAATGTCATCGTCGCAGCCGACCAGCGCGGGAAAGGCGCCGCGCGCGAACTGGTGAACGCCATGATGGAAATCGCCCGAGACCGCTTCGCCGCCCGGGATGTGCGCCTGTCCTGTTTCAACGGGAACACAGGCGGCCTGTTGCTGTACGCCAAATTAGGGTTTACGCCCTACGCCGTGGAGGAACGGCGCAACAGCCAGGGAGACCGGCTGGCCCTTTTACACATGCGCCGCGAATTATGAGAGATACCGCGCCGTTAAATGCCGCTTGAAGGATGTATCGTCCAACGTCCGTCCCGTAGCCTGTTCAATTATTTCATCGGTGGATTTCGACGACGCCAGCGAATGCACGTTTTCGCGCAACCACCCCATCAACGGCGCGAAATCGCCCCGGGCCAAACCGTCAAGGATGTCCGGGTCACGCGCCGTCGCGGTTTCGAAAAATTGCGCCGCCGCCATGGCGCCCAGGGTATAGGTCGGGAAATACCCCCAAGCCCCGTCGTACCAGTGTATATCCTGCAAACAACCACGCCGGTCGTCGGGCGGCGTGATATTCAACAACGACTGCAATCCGTCGTTCCACGCGCCCGGCAAATCGTGCAGCGGCAAATCGCCCGCCAGCATCGCGCGTTCCAGCCGGTAGCGCAGAATAACGTGGGCGGGATAGGTCACCTCGTCAGCGTCGACGCGGATGAAGCCACGTTCAACCCGAATGGCGCGCCGATGCAGATTGTCCACGTCCCAGGCGGGGCCGGAACCGCCAAACGCGTCGCGTTGAACCGGGGCCGCCCATTCGTAAAACGCTCGCGAGCGGCACGCCTGCATTTCAACGATCAGCGACTGGCTTTCATGCAACGTCATGCCGCGCGCATCGCCAACCGGTTGGTTTCGCCACACTTTGGGCCGACCGCGTTCATACATGGCGTGGCCGGTTTCATGCAGCACCCCCATCAGCGCGAAACTATAATCGTCTTCGTCATAGCGCGTTGTGATGCGGCTGTCTTCGGGAATGCCGGTGGAAAAGGGATGCAGGCTTTCGTCGAGGCGACCGGCGTCGAAGTCGAATCCGACGGTTTCAGACATGGCGCGACACAGCGCGCGTTGGCTCTCCGCGGTGAACGGGCCGGACGGCGCCGCGGGCGCGGGCGTTTCGTTCTGCCGGGTCAGAACATCGTCGAGAAAATCGGGCAGGAATTGCGCGTAATCACCAAAGATGGCATCGATGCGGTCCGATCGCCCGTCCGGTTCATAAGTGTCCAGCAACGCGTCGTATTCCGAACATCCCAGCGCTTCGGCTTTCGCTTGCGCAATTTCCCGCGTCAACGCCAACACGTCCGTCAACGCGGGCAGCACAAGGGCGAAGTCGCTGTTCGGGCGCGCGTCCCGCCAGATGGTTTCGCAATGCGACCCAGCCCTGGACATGGCTTCAACCAGATCGCACGGCACTGCCGTCGCATGAACCCAGCGACGGCGCATTTCCGACAGATTGGCGGCGGGCCATGGATCTTCAACAATTTCCGCTTCGGCCTCGGACAAAAGATCGCCGATTGACGGATCAACCAACAATTCATGGCGAAGGACGCTGAGCGTCGCGATCTGTTCGGCACGCGCCGCCGCCCCGCCCGGCGGCATCATCACCGACTGATCCCAATGCAACGCACCGATGGCGTCGCCCAGATGCGACAACCGGCGCCAATGCGCCTCCAGCCGCCCATACGCGCTATCGCTCATTCGCCGGAACTGTCTTCTTGCTGGCGATGATACACGACGTAAATGACGATCAGCGCTATCGCCAAGCTGAACCATGTGATGGCGTATTCAATGTGATTATTGCGAATGTCGAGACGCCATTGGTGGCCTACCGGATACGTCCCCGCCACCGGGTTCTTGCTCGCCGACACATAATAGGAGGGAAGCGTCTCCACCCCGACCGCCGCCGCCATGGCGACCGCATCCCAATAGAACCAGGTGTTCTTATCGGGTTCGTTGTCCGGCATGAAATCGTTGGGCTTTCGCATCAACCGCACGATGCCTTCGACCGTAACCGGTCCCGCGAGTTGGCCTTGCATCCGCAATTCCGGGTCTTTTTTATCAAACGGCGTCCAACCGCGATTGACCATGATGACGCCGCCGTCACTTCGTTGAAGCGGCGTCAGAACATGCACTCCGGGATTTCCGTTCAGCGAGCGGTTTAACAGATAAAGTTCTTTGTCGTGAAGGAACAGTCCGGACACGCGCACCCGTTGAAACTCGATTGCGTCCAGGGCGGACGCGTCCAGATCGCCAACATCCGTTGCAAGCGGCGCGGCGGGCGATTCCGCACGTGTCTGCAGCTTTTCAATCAGATCCGATTTCCAGGCGTGGCGCTGCAACTGCCAGACGCCAAGTCCCAGAAGAATGACAAGCATGGGAACCACGAACAGCGTGGGAACGAGTTTTGGTCGAAACGGCAATTGAGGCTTCTCCGGTGCAGGTCTATTTGGACTCGGTAAATCTCGAGTCGCCCGCCTGATGCTTGTATTGCAGCGCGACGAGGACGGCTTTGAACGGGCGCAGCAACCATATAGACCCGCCCAGGACCATCGGCAACCACAGAACCATGTGAACCCAGATTGGCGGCGTAAAGCGCACTTCGGTCCAAAGCGCCAACCCGGTGACGATGGGGCCGACAATGAATATGACGAAAATAGCAGGGCCGTCGCCGCTATCCGACGCGGCGAGGTCCAGTCCGCAATGACCGCACGTCGCCGCAATCGTCAGATAGCCGTCGAATAACTTACCAACGCCGCACCGCGGACACCGGCATCGTAACCCGGTGGAGAATGCAGACAGCGGCGGATAGGACGCCGTCACGCTAACGCCGGGATCAGCCGCCCCACCAGTACACGCAGACAAACAGGAACAACCACACAACATCGACGAAATGCCAATACCATGCAGCCGCTTCGAAGCCAAAGTGATGTTCGGGTTTGAAATGTCCGGCCCGCGCGCGGAAGAAACAGACGGTCAGGAAGATCGTCCCCACGATGACATGGAACCCGTGGAACCCTGTCGCCATATAGAAGGTCGAACCGTAAATTTCACCCGCGAACGCAAACCCGGCGTGGCTGTATTCATAAGCCTGCAATGCGGTGAACAACGCGCCCAAAACGATGGTTATGGCGAGACCATTCACCAGCGTATTGCGGTTTCCTTCGCGCAAACCGTGGTGCGCCCATGTCACGGTGACGCCCGAAAGCAACAGAATGACGGTGTTCATCAACGGCAAGCCAAACGCGTCAAACGTCTCGATGCCTTCCGGTGGCCAAATCCCGCCGGGCACGTCGACCGGAAATTCCTTGGGGAACAGGCTTGCGTCGAAAAACGCCCAGAAAAACGCCACGAAGAACATCACCTCGGAGCAAATGAACAACGCCATGCCATATCGCAGGCCAAGCTGAACGACCGGTTTATGATAGCCGTCGTGTTCGCCTTCCCGAATAACGTCGCGCCACCAGAACACGAACATTAGAAGAAGAAGCAGCGCGCCCGGCGCCAACAGCCAGACGCCCAACGACGTTAACAGGGGCTCCATGCCTTCGCCCAGGACTTCGGGGTGCATGAAAAACACCGCGCCAAACGTCAATAGACCCGCTGCGATCGTACCCACGATTGGCCATGGGCTTGGATCGACGAGATGATAATCGTGTGCGTGTTCGGCGCTCATTGTTAGCCTCGCTTGTTCGTTTCCCCGCTATGCGCGGTCAGTTAATTCTACGCGAATTGCCGATGGGACGTTCGGCAACAACTTTGTGTGGCGTTTCACCCGCCACCGGTTTTTTGGCGTCGGGCTCGTCCGATGGCGCCACAAAAAAGGTATAGGACAACGTAATTGTTTTCACGTCGTCCAAATTGGGATCGTCGCTGATCGACGGATCGACGAAGAATGTGACCGGCATGTCCACGGATTCGCCCGGTTTCAGGGTCTGTTCCGAGAAACAAAAACAATCGATCTTGTTAAAATATCGTCCGACCTTCTGCGGCGTGACGTTGAACGTCGCCACCCCGGTGATGTTTTCTTCGCTCATATTGCGCGCGCGATAGAACGCCAAGGCGTTCTCGCCGACTTTCAAGCGCACTTCGCGCTGCACGGGCTGGAAGCGCCACGGTAAATCCTGGCTCGTCGATGCGTCGAAACGCACCCGCATGTCTCGCGTGGTGACGGATGCGCTTTTTTCCGCCGCCACCCGCGTCGTGCCGCCATATCCGGTCACGGCGCAAAACAGTTGGTACAACGGCACCGATGCAAACGACAACGCGACCATCCCGCACACCGCGCCAACGCACGCGAACAGGGTTCGCCGGTTTCTGCGCTTCGTTTGCTCTATCGGTTGAACGCCCATCATCACATGTTTAGCCCGCGCCGCCGATCCGCACGATCGCGACCACATAAAACAGGATCACCAAGCCGCCAAGGATCGCCAGCATCGCGTAATTCTTCGACCGCTGCCGACGATGCACCTCGCTAACGTAGCGCCGCTTATCGTTGTATTCCGCCATTATATCCGACATGACCACATCAACTTATTATCCTAAAAGCACCCAGCGCCGTCGTATCCACAATCAGAAACGTGAACAACGCGAACAGGTACAAAATCGAAAATCCGAACATTCGCTTCGCCGCCAGGTCGCTGTCATCCCGCCACACCGCAACGGCGAACCCCAGGAACGCCAGGCTCAAGACCAGCGCCGGAACGCCATACAACCAACCCGCCGCACCAACCCAAACGGGGCCGAGCGCAAGCGGAACCAACAAAACCGTATACAGGAGAATTTGCTTTTTCGTCTCCACCGGTCCCGCAACAACCGGCAGCATGGGAACCCCGGCCTTTTCGTAGTCGCCGCTACGGTACAACGCCAAAGCCCAAAAATGCGGGGGCGTCCAGAAAAAAATCAACGCGAACAACGCCAAACCGCCAAGCCCGACATCGCCCGTCACCGCCGCCCAACCGATCATTGGCGGAAACGCGCCGGCCGCGCCGCCGATCACAATGTTTTGCGGCGTTCGGCGTTTAAGCCACATGGTGTAAACGAACACGTAGAACAAAATCGCCAACGCCAACAATCCAGCGGCGACGTAATTGACCGCTAATCCCATCACCATGACGGACCCCACCGCCAACACCACGCCGAAGCAAAGCGCGTCGTCGGGCGCAATGCGCCCCTGCGGAATCGGCCGGGTCGTGGTGCGGGACATAATCGCGTCGATGTCCCGGTCGTACCACATGTTGATGGCCCCGGCGGCGCCCGACCCGATGGCGATGCACAGGACGGCGACGACCGCCAACACCGGATGCAACGTTCCCGGCGCCGCCAATAGTCCCGCGACCCCCGTGAAGACGACAAGCGACATCACGCGCGGCTTCAGCAGTGCTAGAAAATCAGCCGGCCCGGCGACAAGTGCGCCGGACTGACCGGTTCCCGGCAAGCGATATGCGGTTTCAGTCACCCGCGCGTGCTCCCATCAGCCATCCTGGTCCCCACATTACTTAATGTGCGGCAGTTCTTCGTAGCTATGGAACGGCGGCGGCGAAGACACCGTCCACTCCAGCGTCGTCGCGCCTTCGCCCCAATAATTCGCCTCGACCTTTCGCCCGGCCTTCAGCGCATAAATCAGCACCACAACGAAGAACAGCGTGGATGCGAAGGAAATATAGGCCCCAATCGAGGACACATAGTTCCACCCGGCCAGACCATCGGCGTAATCGATATAGCGCCGCGGCATGCCTTGGAGACCCAGGAAATGCTGTGGGAAGAACGTGATGTTGACGCCAATGAACGTCGTCCAGAAATGCAGCTTGCCCGCCCAGTTCGGAAATTGGCGACCCGACATCTTGCCAAACCAGTAATAAAAACCAGCAAAAATACCGAACACCGCGCCGAGCGACAGCACGTAATGGAAATGCGCCACGACGTAGTACGTGTCATGCAGCGCCAAATCCATACCGGCATTGGACAGCACCACGCCCGTGACGCCGCCGACGGTGAACAGGAAGATCAACCCGAGAGCCCACAACATGGGTGTTTCGTAACGGATCGAACCGCCCCACATCGTCGCGATCCAACTGAAGATTTTCACCCCGGTCGGCACCGCGATAACCATCGTCGCAGCGACAAAATAGGCCCGCGTGTCAACATCCATACCCACCGTGTACATGTGGTGCGCCCAAACCAAAAACCCGACAAACCCGATGGCGACCATCGCGTAGGCCATGCCGAGATAACCGAAAATCGGCTTGCGCGAGAACGTCGAGATGATGTGGCTGAGAATGCCGAACGCCGGCAAAATCATGATGTAGACTTCCGGGTGCCCGAAGAACCAGAACAGATGCTGGAACAAAACCGGATCGCCGCCGGCTTCGGGTTTGAAGAACGCAGTGCCGAAATTGCGGTCGGTCAGCAGCATCGTGATGGCGCCGCCCAACACCGGCAACGACAACAACAGCAGAAACGCCGTGACCAGAACGGACCAGGCGAACAACGGCATCTTATGAAGCGTCATGCCCGGCGCGCGCATGTTGAAGATCGTCGTAATGAAGTTGATCGCGCCCAGAATGGAGGATGCGCCCGCCAGATGGAGCGAGAAGATCGCCATGTCCACCGCCGCGTCGGGATGGAAGGAAACGTTCGACAAGGGCGGATAAACCGTCCACCCGGTCCCCGCGCCACCGCCGATCACCGCTGAGAGAACCAGCAACAACAACGATGGCACCAGCAACCAGAAACTGATGTTGTTCATGCGCGGGAACGCCATGTCCGGCGCGCCGATCATCAGCGGCACGAACCAGTTGCCGAAGCCGCCGATCAACGCGGGCATGACGACGAAGAACACCATGATCAGGCCGTGCGCCGTTATGATCGTATTCCAGAAGTGACCGTTGGGCGCGCCGTCCGCGTCGGTCATGTATTGAACGCCCGGCTCCATGAGCTCCATGCGCATGTAAACGGACATCGCACCGCCAATGAGGCCGGCGATGATCGCGAACACAAGATACATCGTGCCGATGTCCTTGTGATTCGTCGAATAGACAAAACGTTTGAAACCTGTGGGATCTGCGTGCCCTGCAGCCATGATCGAACCCTTCTTTCTACGCGCTTACTGGCCGGCTTGCGACTGTGCAAGCCGCATACCGGTGGACGTGACGTCCTTATCGATTTTTTTCGTGGTGGCCAAATTTGGCTTGGCGCCGTCATCCGCAGAGGCAAATTCCTTCTGAGCTTTTTTCACCCATTTTTTGAAATCCGCTTCCGACACGGCCTCGACCGCGATTGGCATATAGCTGTGATTGACGCCGCAGAGCTCGGAACAAAAGCCATAATACACACCAGGCTTATTGATCTGCACCCAGGTTTCGTTCAGTCGACCCGGCACCGTGTCCAGTTTGATGCCAAATGACGGCATGCCCCAGTTATGAATAACGTCGTCCGAGGTCATCAATAACTGGATTTTCTTGCCGACCGGCAGCACGACGCGGTTGTCGGTGTCCATTAAGCGCTTTTGCCCCGGCTTCAACTCATCTTCAGCGACCATGTTCGCATCGAAGGTGAAATTGCCGTGATCGGGATATTCATAGGACCAGTACCATTGGTGCCCGACGATCTTCAGCGTCATATCCGGTTCTTCAACCCGATCCGCGAAATACAAAAGCTTGAAGGAGGGAATGGCGATAATGATCAGGATAAAAACCGGGATCACCGTCCACGCAATCTCCAACCCCGTATGATGGGTCGTTTTCGACGGCGTCGGGTTCCGCTTTTCACTGAAGCGCCACATCGTGTACAGCATTAGCGCCAACACGAACAAAACGATCAACGTAATGATGATATTCAAAAAATCATGGAACGAATCAATCCGTTCCATGGTTGGCGTCGCCGCTTCCTGTAGACCAAGCCGCCAATTCTGCGGCTCGGCTGAAAACGCAGGCCCCGCGAACAGGCCAGCAAAGAACGCCGCCAACGCGGCCAATCGTACTGTCACGATAGAAACTCCCAATCCCTTAACGATCACCGGATCGTCATGTTTACGCAGCACCCGAACGACACTTCGCCACCCTCGGATACTGCCCCAGCGATCTCGCCGCCTATACTAGCGGCTCCGAACCATGGTTCAAGCGCCATTGTGCTGGCGCCAACCTCCTTCACGTCACTGGAAAACGTGAAGCGCAAGATGGAACAAGCACAAGATTCCACCGCATTTTCCTTAACAATCGGTTAAGCGCGCGACACTATGCCGCAAAGGCCGTTGCGGCAATTCCCCACCGACTAAAACAGCCGCGGACTAGCAAGTGATTGCGGGCTGTTTTTTCCCGCCGGTTCTGCCATATTCTTGATCAATTCTTCGGCGTTCTCGTCTGGCGTTCGCGCCCGACTGACGCCGCAACACCACGGAAGGAACCCGCCATGTCCGATCTGGCGAAGACCGATACATTGTTTTTCGACCGCGCCGGGCTTGACCAATCGCGCGTCGAACGCATCGTGGACGACTCGCTTTGCGACGCCGACGACGGCGAATTGTATCTGGAATACTGCCAGTCGGAGAGCGTGGCCTTCGACGACGGTCGTATCCGCAACGCCAGCTTCGACACAATGCAAGGGTTCGGCCTGCGCGCCGTCGCCGACGAAGCGACGGGCTACGCCCATTCCGCCGAACTATCCGAAGCGGCGCTGAAACGCGCGGCGGGCGCGGTGCGCGCGGTGCAATCGGGCCATGCCGGGACGATGGCCAGCGAACCATCAGCGACCAACCGAAGCCTGTACAGCGACGACAATCCGCTGGCCAGCATGACGTTCGAATCGAAAGTCGCGTTGCTCGGCGAAATCGACGCCTACGCCCGCGCCAAAGACAATCGCGTCAAGCAGGTCACGGCGTCCATATCCGGCGAATGGCAGGCGGTGCAGATCATCCGGCCCGGCGGCGTCCGCATGGCCGACATCCGTCCGCTGGTCCGTCTCAACGTCTCCGTTGTCGTCGGCGAAGGCGACCGTATGGAGAACGGCGGCCATGGCGTCGGCGGGCGCACATCCTACGAAGCCTTCGTCAATCCCGCCGCCTGGAAGGCGCAAACCGACGAAGCCCTGCGGCAGGCGTTGGTCAATCTCGAAAGCGTTCCGGCGCCGGCGGGGGAAATGACCGTCGTCCTGGGACCCGGTTGGCCCGGCGTGTTATTGCACGAAGCCATCGGCCATGGACTGGAAGGCGACTTCAACCGCAAGAAAACATCCGCCTTCGCCGGCTTGATGGGCGAACGCGTCGCGGCGCCCGGCGTCACCGTCGTCGATGATGGCGGCGTTAATGACCTTCGCGGCTCGATCACCATCGACGACGAAGGCACGCCGAGCGGGCGCACGACCCTGATCGAGGACGGCATTCTGGTCGGCTATATACAAGACCGCATGAACGCGCGGTTGATGAACATGGCCCCAACGGGCAACGGACGGCGCCAATCCTTTGCCTACGCGCCAATGCCGCGCATGACCAACACCTTCATGCTAGACGGCGATAAGGATCCGGCGGAAATTCTGGAATCGGTGCAAAATGGTCTCTACGCCGTCAGCTTCGGCGGCGGACAAGTAGACATCACCAGCGGCAAGTTCGTGTTCACCTGCACCGAGGCCTATCAAGTCGAAAACGGTAAAATCGGCGCCCCCGTCAAAGGGGCGACCCTGGTCGGCAACGGACCCGACGCCCTGACCCGCGTCGCCATGATCGGCAATGACATGGCGCTGGACCCCGGCGTCGGCACATGCGGCAAGGACGGGCAAAGCGTTCCCGTCGGCGTCGGGCAGCCAACGCTGCGCCTTGACGGCCTTACCGTTGGCGGCACCGCGACGCAATGAAACAGGGCGCAGTGATGCTACTGGCCTTCGCGGCGTTCGCTGTCCTGGGCTGCGAGGAGGAGACGTCGGCGCCGGTCGCGAATCCGGCGGCGGAAAAAGCAGTCCTGACGTTGGAGCTGACCGATTTCACCTACAGCTTCAGGGACGGTCGCCACGCCTATGGGCACAAACGGCGATTCATAGAATCAGCGGGGCTGGGCGTCGTTCTGAACAAGGGCCGGGTCTGCGTGCACAACGGCGAGGAATGCGCCGAAGCCCTAGTGAAATATCGAATCGATCCATCTTCCGTCCTGGAACAGAAGGATCATTACATCGCGACAAAACAGGTGACCGATTCAATTACGGTCGACTACTGGGGCAAGGACGACAAGGGCCTCGACATCCGGTTGCACAAGGTCATACGCGTGGACAACAAAACCGCGACCGTCGAATAAACGCCGCTTTTAATACGAATATTCGCCATACAATTTATCGATGTCGCCGTTCCAGCGGTCCTGATAGGCCTCCAGCATGGCGTCGGCGGCGGTGACCCCGCTGGTCGCGATATCGTCGAGAACATCCAGGAACATCGCCTCGTCCTTGCCGGATTTATCCAGTTTCCGACGATTGGCCAACCCGGCGCGCGACACCTCCAATACCCGCAACGCGATATCGCGGATGGTTTCAGAACGGAACGGCGTTTTCAGGCCCAGGCGGGGCGCATCGTCGCGCAGCGCGGTTCGTTCCGCATCGGTCCAGTCCTTGCAAAGGTCCCAGGCCGCATCCAGCGCGGTCGAATCATACAATAACCCGACCCACAAGGCGGGCAACGCGCACAACCCGCGCCAGGGGCCGCCATCGGCGCCGCGCATTTCGATGAAATGCTTCAACCGGACTTCCGGAAACGCGGTGGTCATATGATCGGTCCAGTCGTCCATGGTCGGCAATTCGCCGATATGGCCTTCCAGGCGGCCATCCATGTAGTCGCGGAATGACCGACCCGCCACGTTCTGATAAACGCCCGACCGGTAAATGAAATACATCGGCACGTCGAGGATATAGTCGACCCAGCGTTCGAAGCCGAAACCGTCTTCGAAGACGAACGGCAACATGCCGCATCGGTCCGGGTCGGTGTCGGTCCACACATGGCTGCGATAACTCAGGAACCCGTTCGGTTTGCCTTCCGTGAACGGCGACGCGGCGAACAGCGCCGTGGCGATCGGTTGCAGCGCCACGGCGACGCGCATTTTCTTCACCATGTCGGCTTCGGACTGAAAGTCCAGGTTGACCTGCACCGTGCAGGTCCGCAACATCATGTCGAGACCCAGCGTTCCGCGCGTCGGCATGTAGTCACGCATGATCTTGTAGCGGCCCTTGGGCATCCAGCCCACATCCTCGCGGCGGGATTTGGGGTCGAAGCCCAGACCGACGACGCCGGCGCCAATTTCCCCGCAGACTTCCTTGACCTGGTCCAGGTGTTCATGAACTTCCGCGCAGGTTTCGTGAATCGTGCGCAGCGGCGCGCCCGACAACTCGAATTGGCCGCCCGGCTCCAGCGTGACCGAACACCCGTCCGGTCGTTTCAACGCAATCGTATTCCCGCCTTCCACGACCGGTTCCCAATCGAAGCGCCGCATGCCGTCCAACAAGGCGCCGATCCCCGGCACGCCCTCGTAAGGCAGGCGCTTCAAAGTATCCAGAGCGTAGGCAAATTTTTCGTGCTCGGTCCCAATGCGCCAGTCGTCCGGCGGCTTGCTGCCGGTCTCCATATCCTCGACAAGCTGGGATTTATTCGTAATCGGGTCGCCGCCCGGTTTGATGAGTGCGGACATGAACGCGCGTATCCAATTTGCCTATAAAAACGAGTGATCCAAATCCGCGCGTGGCGGTAGACGCCAATCGCCAAGGACGGCCTGATAACAGGCCAGGGCCGCAATCGCCGCTGTTTCCGCACGCAAGATTCGCGGTCCCAAACCGACGGTCGTAACAAAGGGTAATTTATTTAACACGTCAAGTTCGTTATTTACGAACCCGCCTTCCGGGCCCACCAAAATAGCGCCTTCGTCACCGGGTTCGACGGCCCTGAAGGCGCTTCCGATTGGCGTGGACGCCCCGGTTTCCGCGCAAACCCACAACCGCCGCCCTTCCGGCCAATCTTCCAGGGCGTCAAACAATGGCGCAGACGGATGCACCTCGGGGATCGTCAACCGCTCGCATTGTTCCGCCGCCTCGATGGCGTTCGCGGTCAAACGGTCGCGGTTGATTCGCGCCATGTTGGTGCGTTCGGTGATAATCGGCTGCAACCTCGACACGCCCAACTCAACCGCCTTTTGCACGACCATATCCAATCGCGCGCGTTTCAGCGGCGCGAACAACAGCCATAAATCCGGCTCGGCATTTTGACGGCGCAGCCGGGTTTCGACCTTTACGGCGCCACGGTTCTTGCCCAGCGAATCGATGCGCCCGCGCCATTCGCCGTCGCGCCCGTTAAACAGCGCAACCGTCCCGCCGGACTGGAACCGCATCACGTTGCGCAGATAATGCGCCTGATTGGCGGTCAGTTCGACAACCGCGTCTTCGCTTAAATCATCTTGTGTGAACAGGCGTGCGCGCTCGGTCATGATCCATTATCCGGCTTGCCGGTTCCGTGATGGGGCGCCAAGAATACCCTATGACCGACAATCCTAAAAGCACGGCCAGCGATATTCCCGTCATCCACTGGATCGACCGGGTCCTGCCGCCCTTTTGCCGTCCCTATGCGCGGCTGGCGCGCGTCGACCGGCCCATCGGCACCTGGCTGTTGCTGCTGCCGTGCTGGTGGGGCTCAGCCCTGGCCACGGCGGCGACGATGCACGTGCCCAATCTTTGGCATTTCGCGCTGTTCGCCGTCGGCGCGTTCGTCATGCGCGGCGCTGGTTGCACCTGGAACGACATTCTCGACCGCGACTTCGACGCCCAGGTCGCGCGCACCGCTGACCGGCCCATTCCCAGCGGCGCGGTCAGCGTCCGGCAGGCCGTCGTGTTTCTGGTCCTGCAATTGCTGTGCGGCCTGGCCGTGTTGGCCGCGTTCAATAGCGTCACCATGGCGGTCGGCGCGGCGGCGCTGGTTCTGGTGGCGATCTACCCGTTGATGAAGCGAATCACGTACTGGCCGCAGGCGTTCCTGGGGCTGACCTTCAACTGGGGCGCGCTGGTCGGATGGACCGCGATCACCGGATCCCTGGACGCGCCCGCGCTGTGGCTGTACGCGGCGGGGATCGCCTGGACGCTGGGCTACGACACCATCTACGCCCATCAGGACAAGGAAGACGACGCGCTGATCGGCGTCAAATCCTCGGCCCTGAAACTGGGTCGAAACACACGGCCCTGGTTGTTCGCGTTCTACGCCGTGACAATCGCATTGCTGGGCGCGGCGGGGTGGTCCGCCGGGTTGAGCGCGCGGTATTACATCGTCCTGGCGCTGGCCGCCGTTCATTTGGTCTGGCAGGCGTCGGCGGTGGATATCGACGACCCCGTCGATTGTCTGGCCAAGTTCAAATCCAACCGTATCTTTGGACTCCTTTTGTTGTGCGGCGTCATCGCGGGCGCCTATTGATGCCCGATGCCGCCTCGCAAACGGCATCTGGCGACCCGGCCGGGTTCATCCGCGCCAACACCGACCTTATCGCGCCGCCGCTGGTTCCCGAAATCGACCTGCATCTGGCCAGCGAGGCGCAGCCGATATGGCTGGCGACGGAAGCCGACCTCGACGCATACGGGCTGCCGCCGCCCTACTGGGCGTTCGCGTGGGCGGGCGGTCAGGCCCTGGCGCGCTATATCCTCGATCACCCGCACGAGGTTCGCGGGCGGCGCGTGTTCGACTTCGCGTCGGGCAGCGGCATCGTCGCCATCGCCGCCGCCATGGCGGGCGCGTCCGCCGTCGTCGCCAATGACATCGACCCGTTCGCGCTGACCGCTATCGCCCTGAACGCCGACGCCAACGGCGCAACCATCGCGACCGAACCGCGCGACCTGATTGGCGCCCCGCTGGCCGGTCACGACGCCGTGCTGGCGGGCGACGTGTGCTACGAACAACCGATGGCCGACCGGACCATCGCCTGGTTGCATGAACGCGCGGCGGCGGACCAATCGGTCCTGCTGGGCGATCCGGGCCGGGCCTATCTGCCCAAGACCGGTATGGACTGGGTGATCCGCTACGGCATTCTGGAGTCCGGCCCGCTGGAGGACACCGACGCCCGCAACGCGATTGTATGGCGAGTCAACGCGTCCTAACCCGCCACCACCTTGTAGGGATACCCGAACGCAACCGCGCCTTCGCCCAGCGCATCGACGCAGGCCTCGCGGTAGTCGTGATCCTCGATCAGCCGTATGACGAAATCATCCACATGGCCTTCATGCGCCAACGCCGTCTGCGCCAATCGGTCATGCAACCCGGCTAGCATCGCCGCCGTGTCCATTTCGCGATAGCGCCGGTTGCGCGCGGTGATCCCGGCCAACGCCACCGGCGCGCCGTCGTGCAACAGATTACCACGCCGCCCGACATAGGCGTGCAGTTCGCGCATCCCCGACCCATCGTCCAGGGTGACGACAACGTCTTCCAGCAAGCCGTAATGGTAATGCGCCGAATCCAGTTCGGTGTGGTTCATGATCGCCAGTTGCGCATCGTCCAGCCAGGTGACGAACAGCGACACTTCGGTGCCGGGCGACGCCTGCAACATCGCGGGCACCGACCCGTAGCGCGCGATATGGGCGGCGTAGACCACGTCGAAGCCTTGCACATGGCATCGTTGCACCGGGATCGGCGCGGCGCCATTGCGCCCGAATTTGCGGGTCAATTGTTCCGGCGCCTGGTTCGACCCAACCGCCAATACCGGGGTGCGAGCCTTGCGCACAGACGCATCAAAGGGATGCACCGCGCCGTTGTGCCAAACATAGGAATCGTCCGGCAATTCGTAGGGGTAGCCGCGCGCGCGCGCCAACGCCGTATCCCGGTCCGCGCTTGTGTTATGCCAATCCGTCATCATCCTCTACCCAAATGGTCGCCATCCAAACGCCGCTATACTATAAAGTCTTCACCGTCGAATACAGAGTAACCCCATGCCATACAATTCCCTGCGCGATTTTATGCAACGCCTCGAAACCGAGGGGCGGCTGGTTCGCGTGTCCGCGCCGGTGTCCACGCATCTGGAAATGACCGAAATCCAGACCCGCCTGTTGGCCGAGGGCGGCCCCGCCGTGCTGTTCGAAAACGTCACCAACGCCGCCGGCGAACCAGCCAACATGCCGGTTCTCGTCAATTTGTTCGGCACGGTCGAACGCGTCGCCTGGGGCATGGAGCGCGAACCCCACGAGTTGCGCGAAGTTGGCGAAACCCTGGCCTTTCTGCGCCAACCCGAACCGCCAGGCGGCTGGCGCGACGCGCTGAACATGTTGCCCATGGTCAAGACGGTCATGGCGATGAAGCCGAAAACCGTCGCATCCGGCCCATGCCAGGAAATCGTGCTGACCGGCGACGACATCGACCTCGCCCGCCTGCCGATCCAGACCTGTTGGCCCGGCGAACCGGCGCCGCTGATCACCTGGCCGCTGGTCGTCACCCAGGGCCCGAACCCGGACGGCGACCGCGCCGACGCCTATAAC
>JABJJH010000055.1 GCA_018660965.1 Rhodospirillaceae bacterium
AAAAGAAAAAGAAAAAATAGCACTACGAAATCAAACACTTATTTTGTTTGAGTTCGAATGTTTGGGGAAGCCTTGGGCGTTCCAGGGCTTCCCCACTTTATCTCTTACTATTTGAATGGATTAATCGATGGAAGTCGCCATTGATCGGCTTTACAGAGTCGTCCGCTTCATAACCGATAAAATCATTGGCAATGGCGCTGCGTTCGTAATGCTGGCCGCCACTATTCTGGCGATCATCGAAATCTTCCGGCGCTATATATTGGGGGTCGTCTTCGATTGGGGGCAGGACGCAGTGACCTATATGATGGTCAGCGCGGTGTTCCTGTATTTCGCCGTTACGCAAGCCCAACGATCAAACCTCGCGATGTTGGCACTCATCGATATGTTGCGAAAACGGGGGTACATTAAGCTCGTTCTAACGATCAGAGCTATGATAACCCTTCTCTCCATTTATCTGTTCGCAAGTTTCTCCTCGTGGGGAATACCGACGGTGGAGCGCACAGCATTGATGGGTCGAAAGACCCAAAGTCTGGTTTTGGAACTTTGGCCCTTTCAACTATGTCTGACGATTGGTTTCGGCTTAATGGCGCTTATATGCCTGTTTCAGCTGTATCAAGATATTCAGGCGATCCGCGGAAAGACGGTTTTCCCCTGGGCGCCCGTTGACGAGCATATCGAAATTTAAGTTAGTTTTTCTGTCGGCCCCCTTGGCCGACTTGTAAGGAATATGTTGCAATGGGTCTACTGGGTGGAAGTCTGATCGGCATGTTAATCGCCGGCACGCCGATCGGAATCGCTTTGTTGGCTGCGACCCTCATGGTCATTTACGTCGATCCGATTATGACGCCGAATGCGCTGTTCCGGTCGTTTTTCAGCTTCGTCAACAAATATACGCTGATGGCGATTCCGTTTTTTATCTACGCCGGGTTCCTGATGGAAAAAACCGGCCTGATTTCGAAATTGTTCAAACTTGCCGACGCGCTTGTTGGCTGGATTCCTGGCGGCTTTGCGTACGCCACATTGATATCTTCTGTGTTGTTTGGGGCCATCTCCGGATCGAGTACGGCGATGTCCGCCGCAATGGGCGTCATCGCCTATCCCGAAATGATCCGCCGCGGTTATCCGGTCTGGATGGCCGCCGGCATCATCGCCTGCGGTGGCGGCATAGCAATTCTGATACCGCCCAGCATCACCTTGATTTTGTATGGCATTATTACCGAAGAATCCATCGTTGCTCTGTTCATGGCCGGTGTTATCCCCGGCTTGATGCTGGCGTGCAGCGACGCGACAATAATTTTAACCATGTCGTTCTTCATGAGGCTGCCATCTGGGACATTCAGCTTTAAAGCCCTGGGTGAAGCGATCTGGGTGTCCTGGCCCGCCCTGTTGATGCCGGTCGTCATTCTCGGCGGTCTATATGGTGGTCTCTTCACGCCGACCGAAGCTGGCGCAGCCGCAAGTGGCTACGCGCTTATCTATGGAATAATTGCGCGACGCGGCGCCTTTCTCAAGGAGTTGATGCCGACGACCGTTCGCGCCATCAACCTGACTTCTATCGTGTATTTCCTCTTGGGCTGCGTGGGCGTGTTCCAGTTCTTGCTGGCGAACAAAGGGTGGCCTCAAGATGTCGCTGAATGGGTCATCGCACAGGGGTTGTCACAGCTAGGATTCCTGACAGTCCTGCTGATCCTGTTGTTGGTCCTGTCGATGTTCCTGACCGGCGTTGCGATCCTCGTTCTGACGGTGCCGATCTTCTTCCCGGTCGCGCTGACGCTCGGCGTCGACCCAATCCATCTGGGCATCCTGACCGCTTTGGCGATTGAAATGGGCGGCGTGATCCCGCCTGTCGGACTGAATTTGTTCGCGGTCAGCGGGGTGACAGGAGTACCCGTCACCAGGGTCATGCGCGGGTCGTTTCCGTTCTTATGTACGGACAGTATAGTCCTGATGCTGGTGGTGGCGTTCCCAACATTGGCGCTTTGGTTACCTTCGCTTGCGCAAAAGCCGGTATTTGCAAACTAACGCCGATTATACGGCAGGCGCGCCAACATCGTCGCCATCATGCAGGTGCCTGAAAGGCCCGCAAAAAGAAGCCCTGCCCCGGTAAATGCGCAGATTGCGTAAAACCCGGGGTGGATGGCGTATCCTAAAATCGCTCCCAACAGGGATAACACTCCGACGGTAATTTGAACCTGTCGCATGATGCTGATTGGCGCGTTTTTGTCCGTAACGACATCGAAAGCGGCGCGCTTCAATGCGTCGAGCCCACCGTCGATATAGGATATCTGGTTCAAACCAGCGTTCATCAACACTTGCGCGGCTTTTCGCGCCCGCGCTCCTGAGGCGCAGGTCAGCACAATTCGGCCCATATGCGTCTCGGATATTTTTGCGGCGTCAAGAACTGACAACGGGTGCGAAATCGATCCACGAACCCTCTCGCCGCGAAACTCCCCCGTTTCCCGAACATCAATCAGGACCGCTGAGTCATCGTTCATCCATGCCCGTAATTCGTCGGGCGTTGCGGCATTAATGGTTCGGACCATCGTCATACTCGTCTCCTGGACATAACTTACAAATTCATATTCCAATTATTGAATATATAGAAGCGAAAAATTCTAATTCAATGATTGAGATACACGTTATTTAATTCAATGATCTAAGCGCAGCGCCATAGATATGGCGAAATATTACATCGAAAGGAAACGCGCCAATGACAAACGCTAATTCGAACGCAGATTTCCTCGACGATACGCCCCCCGGCGCCGTGAGAATGAGCGTACAGGACGCTACAGCTTTAGGCGAAAGAGCATTGAAAACTATAGGGTTTTCACACCAAGATACGCACATCATTCTTGGGCAGCTGATCGACAACGCCTTATGCGGTTATCCCTTTACCAGCTTACCCAGAATCCTCGCCATCGCGCAGGATCCTAAAACGAAGCAACCGCGAAAACCGGTTAGCGTCACACACGAAACGCCCGCCTCGGCATTGCTCGATGGCGGCAACAATGTCGGCTATGTCGCTGTCTACAAAGCAGCCGAAATCGCTATAGAAAAAGCGAAATCGAACAGATTTTCGGTTGTCGGCGCCTATGACAGCTATTACAGCGGTCGCAACGCTTATTTCGTTGAAAAAATCGTCAATGCCGGGTTTGTCACCATTCATCTTGCATGTGGGCAACCCCATGTCGTGCCGCCAGGCGGCGCGCGCCCGGCCATGGGAACGAACCCTATCTGCATTGGTTTTCCCACCGCCAAGGATCCCGTTATCGTCGATATGGGTACAGCCGCGCTGCAATGGGGCGAGGTGATGCTGCATGCGCATATTGATTCTCCGCTACCCGAAGGTGTTGGCGTTGACGGCGACGGTATGCCGACGCGCGACGCCAAGAAAGCTTTGCTGGGCGGCGTCCTGCCGTTTGGCGGGCATAAGGGATTCGGATTGTCGATGGCGATCCAAGCGATGGGGTTACTGGCGGGGGCGGCGATTCCCAGAGGCAACGTTCAGGATTATGGATTTTTGTTCATTACGTTCGATCCCGGCCTTTTGATTCCAGCTGATGAATTCGCCAAGCAGGCTTCGGAATTGATCCATGCGATCAAAGAAACACCGAAACAGGCTGGCGTCGATGAAATCCGCATTCCATCAGAACGCGCGTTTCGCGAACGTGAACGCCGTCGGCGCGAAGGTATCGTCTTTGAACAAAAGGTTGTGGACGCTTTGAACGCGCTATGAGTTTAATTAATACCTTTCCTGAATTGCCGACTGATCATACGATCAGACACAAAGATTGAGTGCAAAAGTAGGTCTTTAGGAAAAATTCTTGGATTGTTCCAAAAGGGGAAGAACATGGCCTTAGCAAGTTTGGTGACCCAACAAGAAGTCAGCGATGCGGAATGGGCGGCGCGATGCGATCTCGCCGCGCTTTATCGCGTCATTCACAATTTACGCATGACGGATCTTGTTTATACGCACTTGTCGGCGCGCGTCCCGGGCGAGCCCAATTGTTTTCTGATCAACCAGTGGGGCGAATTGTTCGACGAAGTCACCGCGTCCAGCTTGGTGAAAATGGACCTCGACGGCAATGTCATCGGGGAACAGGGCGCCTTCAACACCGCCGGATTCACCATACACAGCGCATGCTATATGGCGCGCGACGATGTGAATTGCGTCGTGCATCTACACACCAAGGCCAGTATCGCCGTGGCCTCGGTTAAACGTGGCCTTTTACCGTTGAGTCAACACTCACTCTATGTCGTCGATGACCTTGCCTACCACGATTATGAAGGGCCAGCAGTCGATCTGGACGAACGTGAAAGTCTGGGTCGTGACCTTGCGGACAAAAATAACTTATTGCTGCGCAACCACGGCCTGCTTTCCGTCGGACGCACGGTCGCCGAAGCGTTCAGGAATGCATATTACCTGGAACAATCCTGCGCCATTCAAGTCGCGACACAGTCGTTAGGCGATGAAATGATTTT
Source organism: Rhodospirillaceae bacterium (assembly GCA_018660965.1). Taxonomy (GTDB): domain Bacteria; phylum Pseudomonadota; class Alphaproteobacteria; order UBA8366; genus JABJJH01. The sequence goes on from JABJJH010000055.1 coordinate 4,483, forward strand.
GCTGTCGGACGACATTGTTGAGGACATGGGGAAACGCAAACGCGACCGTTTCAGGACGGCGGATGACGTCGGACAA
>JABJJH010000224.1 GCA_018660965.1 Rhodospirillaceae bacterium
AACCCCATCGTCTTCGGCGTGCTGGTCGTGCGCATGGTCGAAATCGGGTTGATCACGCCGCCGGTCGGGTTGAACGTGTATGTCCTGAAAGGCGTCGCCAAAGGCGTCAAGATGGGCGACATGTTCAAGGGCTGCGGCTGGTTCGTCTTCGTCGATCTGATCAACGTGGCGATCCTCATCGCCTTCCCGTCGATCATCCTGATCATCCCGGAAACGATGATCCGGTAAGCGACTTAACAACACGTCTTAACGAAAAGCCCCCGGTTTACGCCGGGGGCTTTTTTCATGGGGACCCTCTCGCGCTTGCCGACGCCAGGCAACACCAACCGTCACAACCCCGCCAGGATGGAAGGTAGGGACACGATAGTGCGACCCCGCTTAGGCGATCATGTCGTGTTCCCTGAGCTGCTTCATATCTACGCATCCTTTGGCTAACCAATTGCCGCTCGCGATGCACCGCATTCTGGCCGCAGCCAGTTTACCGTCGGGGAACCGCAGGTCCGCCCTCTAAGCTCGCGCAGGGCGCGTCAGGCGCCAATTGTCGGTGCGGAGTTGCAGGCAACGCTAGAGCGTGTCGCGGCTGTTCGGCGCCCCTGCCCTGACGCCACCCAAATCGCAGGCAAAAAAATGGGCGACCGAAGCCGCCCATTTTCAACGTTTGTAATCGCGCCTTAGTCGAGACCGACTTTCTTGCGATGGTCGGCCCAGTACTTCGGCCAGGCTTCGGAAACCTTGATCTTATTTTTCTTCTTTTTCTCCGCCGCACGCCATTCGTTGAACGCGTCCGTGGCGTTGTCCCATTCTTCCTGGACTTTGTCCTGCCTTGCAATACGCGCAACGTTCCAGGCTTCATCCGCCGCAGTCCAAACACCTTTTTCCTTCAGGTATTTAACCGAGCCAGGATGCCAGGCGACATCGGCCGGGGTTTTGCCCGACTTGCTGATCGCCCAGTTCGGCATGGTGGCGTTGACATTTTTATACCCGTCGAAGGCTTCATCCATCGCCTTGGTGATCTCATAGACTTCCGCTTCGCTGCGGTCGGCATAGGTCACCATCATCGGATAACGGAATACGGCGATGTTCACCGGCTTGCCGCTTACCATGCCGGCGCCGACATCCGTGGACGCGGGCGCATACATTGGCGCGATTTCCTGAATGCGGTCCCAACCAGCCTTGTCGGCGGGGTCAAACTGTATCCATTCAATACCCGCCGGAGAGGCTTCAAGTTCACGCGTAATACCGGAAAACGGCGACATCAAAAAGCCGTCGATTTTCCCGCTCAACCGCGCGCCTTTCATGACGCCATAACCGCCGAACCAGACCGGCGTAATATCGGAGCGTTTCAGCCCGGCATAGGCCAAAAGCGCGTCGGTCTTGACGTTCACCGAGGGATTGCCTTTCACGTACCCAAGACGAATACCCTTGAGGTTGTGACCGTCGGCGAATTTCGATCCCTTGGGAACCGTCAGACCCGTCGTTGTCGGCGGCGCCAGAACAATCCGGAGATTTTGGGGGCCCCACTGGGTCACCGCGAAATCATAGGTGCCTTCCGACGCGAAATAGGTTTCCGTCGCCAGGAACCCGTAATGCGCCTTACGTTGCGTCACGGGAAGCATACGCCCAATGCCCGTGCCCGACGGCACGATGCGAATACGCGTGCCGTATTGCTTCTTGAACGCATTGGCTACACCGGACGCCTGCGCGAATCCGGCGCTGCCGAAATCGTAAGACGTCCAAATCATCGTTTTCGGCAGACCAGCGCCCTGAGCAACGCCCGACGCGAACAACGCCGCTGTTGCGACGCCTCCCGCCAAACGCCACATATTTTTGCTTAAACTCATCGTGAACTCCTCCTTGTTGATTCTTGTTGCCAGGTAAACCCAAAGGACTTTTTGTTGGGACTTAGACTATCCCGCCATGCTCCTTAACGCTACCCTCTCCTTATCGCGCTATCGCGCTTCCACGCCGGGCCCTGATTTTGGCCCCGACCGCGTCTCTTCATATATTGTTACGGAATAGCAGCCACCATCAGGCCGCCGCCTTATCGCGCAGGGACCATGCAATAACATAAGACACCGCGATGACCACAATCCCAATGACGTAAGACCAGGTTTCAGGATACAGCATGCACGCGGCGGCAATCAGCAACGGTCCCCGAACGGACCATCCGATCACGCCCGCCTTGTAGAGATAGCCTTCGAAACTGGACGCCATAAGCCACACCGCCGAGAGCGCCGCTGGCACTATAATGACGATTTCGCTCCACTCACCCCTTAGGATAAGGGCGGGGTTCAGCACGAAGATGAACGGCAGAATGAAGTTGATAAGCCCAAGACGCATGGCGCGTACGCCAATCGCCATGGGGTCCGCCTTCGCAATAATCGCCGCCGCTACCGCCGCCAACGCCACCGGCGGCGTGATGAAGGACAGCATGCCCCAGTACAGGATGAACAGGTGACTCGCAATCGGGTCGAGCCCCGCGCCGATCAATGCCGGCCCCAAGATAATGGCGAGGAAAATGTAACAGGCGCTGACCGTCATCCCCATGCCGAGCAGGAAGCTGGTCACCGCCCCCATCCCCAGCAGCAAATATAAATTATCGCCCGCAATCTGGAGCAGTTCGCGGGAGAACGCACCACCCACGCCGGTAAACGCAAGTGACCCGACAATCATGCCGACGCCCGCCAAAATCGCAATGATGTTGGATATGATCTTCGCCGAATCGATGATCAGTTCTCGCAGCGTGTCCAGGTTGAACCGCTGCTCGCCTTTCCGGAAGACAAACGAACAAACAATCAAAATCGCCGCCGCGTAGTAGGGCGCGTAGAGATCCAGCCGCATCCATACAAGCATATAAACCAGCGCCACGAGGCTGAAAATATAATACCAGCCGCTTTTGAAGGTCAGCCAAAGGTCCGGAACGTCTTTTTCATCCATGCCTTTCAGACCATTGACGGCGGCGTAACCATCCACTTGCAACAACAATGCGATGTAGAAAATGACAGCGGGCACGACAGCCGCGACCATGACCGTCGCGTAAGGGACGTTCAGGAATTCGGCCATGAGGAACGCCACGGCGCCCATAACGGGCGGCATCAACGCGCCGCCTGTCGATGCGCAGGATTCCACGGCGCCCGCATAGACGGATGGATACCCGACCCGTTTCATCGTCGGAATGGTCAGTTTGCCGGTCGTCACCACGTTTGAAATGACGCTGCCGCTCAATGAGCCGAAAAAGCCACTCGACAGGATCGCAACCTTGGCCGGGCCACCCCGGCTTCGCCCCATCAACGCGCTGGCGAAACTCATGAAGAAATCGCCGCCGCCGGTCACGACAAGGGCCGAACCAAAAATCAAAAATCCGATCAACAGATTACCCGCGACGCGCATCGGCACGCCGATAATGCTCTCGAAGCCCATCGCGTGCGAGCGCACCAGCTCCAATGCATCTTTCTCAACGCCCCAGAGGAAGCCCGGCGCGGATCCGGTCCACAGCGGAAACGCGAAAAACATCGCGACAATCACAAACAAGGCGAACCCGCCGGCCCGGCGCACCGCTTCCAAGGACAGAAAACAGATCACCGCAGCGACAAAAGTTGGTTCCGGCGGCGCCACGAGGTCCCACCCCTGCTCGACCATATCCGACCCGTGATAGGACATATACAATGCCGAAACCAACGTGACCGCGAACAGCGCCCAATCATAGATTGGCACGTGAAATTGATCGGCCTTGCGGGCGGGGAACACGAGAAACGAGATCGGCAGGAAGACGCCAATCAGCAAATAATAAAAGGAATTATCGACCAGCACGTAGCCTAATGGGTCCCAACTGAACGTCTGGTTCATCGCAACCAGAATGCCAAAACCGCCGTATAGCAGCGTGATCCAGTAGACAAGTCCTGTCAAACGGTCGGATGACGCTTCGTCTAGAAGCTCCTCCAGCCTAGCGTCGTCATCGCTATTGAACTCGGTCGAATTACTCATGTCTCGCCTCCCCCTTGAACGGTGGCTCCCTTAAGCGGGACCTTATCCGTTTCTCGCTACGTTCTTATTGTCCCATCGTTCATGAAGACCTAGACCAGCGATTCCGCCGACACCCTACCACAGCATGCATCAATCGCAATATCGAAGTTGACTGGACATTTAGCCTTTCGCCAGCGACGCCTCCCGGATCGCCGACAGGGTTGTGCTGGTGGTGATGACCTCCGGATCGATACGGATTTCAATCAGCGAAATGCGCCGCGCGTTCATCGCCGCCTCGAACGCCGGCGCGAATTCCTCAGTGGTTTCCACCAGCGCCCCGAAGGCCCCGAAACTTTCCGCCCAGGCGGTAAAATCCGGGTTGGTCAGCGCCGTCGCGATGGTTCGGTCGGGATAATCCCGTTCCTGGTGCATGCGGATAGTGCCGAACATACTGTTGTTGACGACGATGATGATTGGATCAATTCCATGATGCATGGCGGTTGCGAATTCCTGGCCGGACATCATGAAGCCGCCATCGCCCACGAAGCAGACAACGGGACGGTTCGGACACGCCAGACGCGCGCCAATCGCCGCCGGAACGCCATATCCCATGGCGCCGCTGGTCGGGGCGACCTGGGAAGGGTAGACGCCATAGCGGTAGAATCGCTGCGCCCATCCGGAAAAATTCCCTGCGTCGGATACGATGATGCCGGTTTCGCCGACGCGCGATTGTATATCGTCAATGACGCGCGCCATATCGACTGCCCCGGGCAAGCCCTCGGTTGGCTTCAGGTTTTCCAGGTATCCCGCACGGGCGGTCTCCAGCCATCCCGTCCAGCGCGAATTGTCCTCGGCGACGGAATCGCGCACGGCGGCCGCGAACCGGTCCACACCCGCGCAAATCGGTAAGTCCGGCTGATACACACGGCCCATCTCATCGGGATCGGGATAAACATGGATGAGCGTTTGCTTAGGTCTGGGCACGGACACCATTGAATAACCACCCGTCGTCATTTCCCCAAGGCGCGCGCCGACAACCAACAGCAAATCCGATTCCTGCACCCGCGCTTTCAAGGCCGCGCTTGCGCTCGTCCCCAATTCACCGACATAGCAGGACAAATTGTTGTCCACGATGTCCTGGCACCGGAAGGACGCCGCCGTCGGCAGATTGTTGGCCTGGGCGAAGGCGCGGATATCGTCGCAGGCTTCGGGCGTCCAACCACCGCCGCCGACGATCATCAAGGGTTTCTCGGCCGCCTTCAGCAACGCCGTCATCGCGTCGATATCCAAAGGATCGACACCGGGCCGCGCAATTTTGTAGGCCCCCGCGTCCGCAACGCTCGTCAGGTCGCGCAACATGTCTTCCGGCAACGCCAGCGCGACGGGCCCAGGCCGCCCAGACATGGCGTGATGAAACGCCTTGCTGACCATTTCGGGAATGCGATCCGCACTTTCAATCTGTCCAACCCATTTGCACAAGGCCCCGTAAAACTGACGGTAATCGACTTCCTGAAAGGCTTCCCGGTATTCCTGATCGCGCGCAACCTGACCAATAAAGATGACCATCGGCGTGGAATCCTGCATGGCGGTGTGAACGCCAATCGACCCGTTGCACGCGCCGGGACCGCGCGTCACCATCGCGATGCCTGGAAGGCCCGTCACCTTGCCATAGGCTTCCGCCATGTTCGTCGCCCCGCCTTCCTGCCGGCAGGTAACCGTCCGAATTTCGTTTGAGGCGTCATGCAACGCGTCGATCAACGCCAGATAACTTTCGCCGGGGACGCAAAACACCGTGTCCACGCCATGAATTTTTAACGCATCGGCTAGAACCTGTCCGCCGGTTCGCGTTCCCTCGCCGATGTTGCTGACGTTGTCACTCATAGTTGCCCTCTCCCTAAGATGATTTGGCGCCATGATGCGTTAGCTTCAACGACCAAACAAGCTGGTTTGACAGTCTTCCGGGAAAGGCTTATCGGAACACCCATGGAACCGCTCGACCGACGATTTCACCC
>JABJJH010000613.1 GCA_018660965.1 Rhodospirillaceae bacterium
ACCGCGGTTCATCGGACCCGGATGCATGACCAGCGCGTCAGGTTTGGCGTAGGACAGTTTTTCCTGGTCCAAGCCAAAAAAATGGAAATATTCGCGGACCGACGGGACGAACATGCCGCGCATCCGTTCAGTTTGAAGTCGCAACATCATAACGATGTCGCAACCGGTCAATCCTTCGCGCATGTCATGATGCACTTCGACCCCGAACCGGTCGATATCGGTTGGCAACAATGTCAGGGGCGCGACTACACGGACGCGGGCGCCCATCAAATTGAGTAGCTGGATATTCGAACGGGCGACGCGGCTGTGCAGGATATCGCCGGATATGGCGACCGTCAGGCGGTCGAGATGGCCTTTTCGGCGTTTGATCGTCAGCGCGTCGAGCAGCGCCTGCGTTGGATGTTCATGCCGTCCGTCCCCGGCGTTGATAACGGCGGCGTTCACTTTTTCGGACAGTAATTTGACGGCGCCGGCGTCCGGATGACGAACGACCAGGACGTCGGGATGCATCGCATTCAGCGTCATGGCCGTGTCGATCATCGTTTCGCCTTTTTTGATCGAACTGCTCGACACGGACATGTTGATGACGTCGCCGCCCATACGCTTGCCCGCAAGTTCGAACGAGGTTTGGGTGCGCGTGGAGTTTTCGAAGAACAGGTTGATGATCGTGCGGCCCCGCAAGACGTCGCTTTTTTTGTCCCGCTGCCGGTTCTGCGCGACATAGGCGTCGGCAAGGTCGAGCAGCAACGTAATTTCTTCGGGGGATAGACCTTCGATTCCCAACAAGTGAGGGTGTGGGAAGCGGAAGGCCGAAAGATCGGTCGAAAGTGCTATAGGAGCCATTAAAATCGGACTATAGGGATTGATGGCGGCCCGCCGCAAGCCTCCGGCGAAAATATTCTTCGACGCTATGAAATTGCTTGATATTCAGCGCCATTCAGCGACGTGCGCGCAGTTAACGCGCGCGCCATGGCCGGCCAAATTTTAAAGTGATTCGCTGGGCTCTTGTTTTTTGCTTTATTTAACCGGTTTCTCTTCGTCGAAAGCCGGTGATACAGCCTCGCCATTTTTGATTTTGTAGGCGCGATTTTGCTCATAGGCTTCCCGTTCGGCGATGTAGCGGTCAACGGAGTTGGCGCCGACTGCATTTATTGCGTCTTGCTTGACGGAATATTCTACGGCGCCGCCTGCGATTTTCCCCGCCAGCGGGAGCGGTGAGGCGATGCCGGTCAGAATATCGCCGGCCGCATCGCGCAGATTACTCGGGCCCAGAATAGGCAGGACGATATGCGGCCCGGACTCCACGCCATTCGCGCCGAAGGCTTGACCCAAATCTTCCCGTCGTTGCTCCAGTCCCATTTCGGTCGCCGGATCGCCCAGTCCCGCGACCCCAACGGTTGAGTTGATCAGAAAGCGTTGGGTGGAGACCCCGGCGTTTTCAAAATCCCCTTGCAAGATCGAACTTCCGATGGTGATCGGTTCCGACAGGTTGGACGCCGCGTTGGAGATCACGTCTTCCAGAGGGTCGGGCGTGACGAATTGATAAACGTCGACAACCGGGTCCAGGACCGCTTGGCGCAACAAGGCGTTAAACCCGGACGTGATGCGATTAAGGGATTCCAGCGGGTCGCTGGTTTCGCCTTTATTCTCTTCGCCTGCAAAGGAAGGGCTGGCGACAACGAGTCCCAACCCACAAACTGCAGGCAGTAGAACTTTGAAATAACGCGGATAATCACTGATGCTCATGACAATTTCTCCCATCGCGCCGATTGTGTCTTATTATCTCCTTTTCGCGCCGTCGCCGCAACGGCTATTGGCGTGAACAGTTTTGACCGGGAGGAGAGACGGCATGAGAAAATTTTCGGTGCTGGGCGCGAATCACACCAGTTTCACGGTGTCGAATCTGGATCGGACGACGGCTTTTTTCAGCGAAGCGTTAGGCTTCAAGGTTTTGTCCAAGGCGCCGCGCGACGCCAATATTATTCAAAACGTCACCGGGGTCGAAGGGGCGGATATCATCGTCGCTTATGTGGAAGGTCCCGGTGGGCATCGGGTCGAATTGATCGAATACCTGTCGCCGGCGGATCGGGGAAAGGTCGAGTCCAAACCCTGCGACACCGGGTTCGCCCATGTCGCCTACGACGTGGATGACGTTGAGGCTGCGGTGGCGGCTGCGGCGGCGTATGGGTTTTCGCCGTTGGGGGCGCCAGTTGGCATCGATAAGGGACCGAACACCGGAGCGCATGTGGTGTATTTGCGTGACCCGGATGGCGTGACGGTCGAGTTCATCGGAAAGCCGGGCGCGTCCGCGTAAATGGTGGCGACCTATAGATGGCGCAGGCGGTCGAGCGCGCCTTGCAGGATATAGGCGGCGGCCAGTTTATCTACGACCTCGCCTCGGCGGTTGCGTGATAAATCCGCCTCGTCTCTCAGAACGCGCTCGACAGCCACCGTGGACAGGCGTTCGTCCCAGAACACAATTGGCGGATCGATTCCGAATTCGATCAAATTGGTGATGAACTGCC
>JABJJH010000298.1 GCA_018660965.1 Rhodospirillaceae bacterium
CGCCAGCCGAACCGCCGGGTCCTTGTCCGGCGACCCATGATGCGGCCCGCCCTTTTCGCTCAATCGCGGGGCGGCGGATTCCAGCATGATGCCCTGACTGATGGACACCGCGCGCAGCGCCGCGATGTCATCCGGCGTCATGATTCCGGGGTTCACATGGGGCAACAGTCCGGTTTCCGCATACACATGCGCCGCCGCCGCCGCCAGATAAGACAGCGTGGAGTCGAACCCCAATTCGGCAAGTTCATCGCGGGCGATCCGATAGCGCAGTTCCGGTTTGTCGCCCAAGGTGAACAACGCTTCCTTGCACCCCGCCGCCGCACCCGCGCGGGCCACGTCGGCCATTTCGTCCAGGGTCATGAACGCCCGTTCGCCCTTGCGTGGCGGATGCGCGAAGGTGCAGTAGTGGCACACGTCGCGGCACAATTGCGTCAAGGGAATGAAGACCTTGCGCGAATAGGAGATGACATTGCCATAGCCTTCGTCGCGCAGTGCGCGGGCGCGGGCGGTCAACGCCGCCACATCCGTTTCCTGGCCCAACTCCAACGCTTCGACTCGACTGATCATGCGGAAGACGCCCTGTTTGCTTCTTGTTCCAGCCGCCTCGCGACCCCGGAGTCATACAGATAGGTTACGGCCCGCCCGGTTTCACCTGTTTGCTCGACGCGCGTCAACAACGCCAACAAATCCTCGGGCCGGTCGATATCCAGACCGATGCCGGGAAACTTGATGATATTCGGCGTCACGCCCCGGTCCTGGGTGGCGGCGAGATGGGGCCGAAAGCTGTCATTGCCGAATTGAAAGGGAATCAATCCCGGCGGCGAACACACAATGCAGTTCGACCCCCGCTCGTCATGCGCAGGGACGATTGTCATGCGCGCCCCTTCATGGTCCCCGTGCGACGCCAACACCTGTTCGACTTCCGCCCCGGTCGCCAACGGCACGTCGCCCGGCATCGTCAACATGCCGCCGGCCCCTTCATTGGCCAGAGTCGCGGCGGCGAATTCGATAGCGGCCGTTTGCCCGTTATTTGCATCTTCGTGTAAAATCCGCGCGCCATAGGGCCGGGTGATTGCGATGGCTTCCGCGTCGCGCGTCACCACCATCACCCCGGCGAGGCTCGGCGCATCCGCCAGCGCGGCGAGTACGTCCTCGAACATCGCCCGAAACAAGTCGCGGCGCTCCGGTGCGCTCAAGGCCGGGGACAAACGCTCCTTCGCCTGATCGAAATTTTTTGCGGGTAATACGGCCCAGATCACGGGACGCGCGCCTCCTATTCGGGTTTGGACCGCAACACGGTTGCGAATTCAAGCACATCAGCAGCCAAAGATACACGGTCTTCAAGACTTTGCATCACCGTATTTGTCGTTAGCACATCCATTCCCAGCGCCCGTATTTCATCGCCAGTCGCTTCGTCCTCGGAATCGATGACAAAACCGTCGATCAAGCCTCGATAATGCCGCGCCACAGACGCGGCGGACTGTGTAACCCCCAGTTCCACCATCATTTTCGTCGTCGGCCCCTTGATCGCGCGGCCACCGACGATGGGCGACACCGCGATCACCGGCGCGGCGGCGGCCTCGATCGCCGCGCGCAAGCCCGGAACCGCCAAAACCGGGTCGATGCTGATGTACGGGTTGGACGGACAAATCACCACCGCGCCCAACGCCGGATCGGCCAGCGCAGCCAGTACCGCCGGGGATGGCGTCGCCACGTCCACGCCCCGGAATTCGAAACCGGTGACGACCGGGGCGCATTGGTCACGAACAAAATAATGTTGAAACGCGAGCGCGCCGTCAGCGGTGTCGACATAGGTGCGCACGGCATCGTCGCTCATCGGCGTGATGGCCACCTCGATTCCCAATCGCGCGGTCAGCGCAGCCGTCACCGACGACAGGGATTCGCCCGCCGCCAGACGCCGGGTCCGTTCCACATGCGTCGCCAGATCACCGTCGCCCAACTGGAACCAGGCCTCGCCGCCGAGCGCCTTCAAGGCGTCCATGAAAGTCCAGGTCTCGCCCATTCGGCCCCACCCGGTTTCAGTATTGTTGAGCCCCGCCAACGTGTAGGTGAGCGTGTCCAGATCGGGACAGATCGTCAGGCCCAGATGTTCAAAGTCGTCGCCGGTGTTCACGATGACATTGAGGTGTTCCGGCGCCAGCGTCTTCGATAACCCCAGCGCCAGCTTGGCTCCGCCGACGCCCCCCGACAGCGCGACGCAGGTCCCTGAAAATTCGCTCACCGGAACAAATCCTCCGCCACGTCGCGGATCAAGGCCGATGCGGGCGTCGGCTCCCAGGGCATTTTCAAGCCGCGCGCCAGAACCACCGGCGCGCCTTCCGCGCCTTGGCCTTGCAGCAACGACCCCGCCGCCGCCACTTCATCCGCGAACCCGACGATGGACGATTGCAGGGGTCGCCCAAACAAATCCGGATCGCCGCGCAAATCGACCACGGATGGAACGCCCGCCGCGCCCAACGCAATGCCGACCGTGCCGCTGCGCCACGCCCGACCGACACTGTCGCTCATGATGACGGCGACATCCTGTCCGGTCGCCGCTTTAACGGCGTTTTTGAATTTTTTCGCGCTGGCGTCGGGGTCCACGGGCAGCAGCAAGACGCGTTCTCGCCCGTCCGGCGCCCCGATATTTGACGCATCGATACCCGCATTCGCCATGACGAAACCCAAGCGGTGCACGACAATAATGACACCGGGGCGGTGCCGCAGCACTTCCTTCGATTCCGAAAGAACCAACTGTACCTGTCTCGGATCTTTTTCCGTCGCCTCGGCCAGCGTCACGGCTTCCGCCGTCGGCGCCACCTCGTCAAGATACGCGTAACGCCCTTCCGCCTTCGAAAAGACTTTTTGGGCGATAATAAAAACGTCCCCGGATTGAACATCACCAAGCGACTGCTCCACCGCCGCCAGCACGATGGCGGGCAGGTCGTCGCCGGGCTCGATCAACGGAATGTCCGGAATTGCGGTTAGCGTGACGGCCTCGGGCACCTATTTGGACTCCGCCTTTGAATCTCCCGTAACGCGGATGCCCGCCCCCGCGATCTTGTACCGGCGGTTCATGTGAATCAGAACGGACGTTAACGCTTCGGCCACAACCGCGTTATCAATGGGGCCCGCATGCCAGCCGTGCATATTGGCGGCTTCGACCAATTCGATCACCGCCTCCCGCGCCGCCGGGTCGTCGCCGCTGACCAGCACATCGCAATCGATCACGTGTTGGAGGTCGCGCAAATGGGCGGCGGCGACATTTTGAAACGCAGACACGACGCGCACGTCTTCGCCCAGAAACAGTTGCGCCGCCTTCCCCGCCGATCCTTCGGGCGGCAGATTCACCCGCGCGACCTTCGGCGGCGACAGCGGCACCGTCACATCGACCAGAATTTTGCCCTGCACCTCGCCTTTGACTTCTTCCAGCGAGGGACGCTGATTGGCGTATGGCACGGTCAAAACGACGATATCGGCGGTCGCGGCGGCGGCCTTGTTGCCCCTACCCGATATATTTCCCCCGATAGCCGACCTGATTTCAGCGGCGGCGGCTTCGGCCCGTTCTTCCGAACGCGACCCCAAAATCACCGGATATCCCGCCGAAACCCATCGATACGCCAATCCAGATCCCAAATCGCCGGTTCCGCCGAGCACGGCGATTGTCGGGCGTTCTTCCGCCATGAAATTATCTCCACATTCTGGACTAAAGTTTGTTACCGGAAGGCGGCGAGCCCCGTAATTTCGCGCCCCTGAATCAGGGTCAGAATATCATCGGTGCCATCGGGCACCGACAACATGCGAACGTCTCGCCACAGCCGCTCCAACCCCGCCTCACGGGTGATTCCCATACCACCATGAACCTGCATGGCAAGCGAAATCGCGTTCTCGCAGGCCTTCGTGGCGTAGCGTTTCGCCATCGCCGCCGCGCCATTTTCACGTTGCCCCTGGTCCATCATGTCTAGGGCGTAATAACACAGCAGGCGCGACGACATAATCGCCGTTTCAATATCCGCCAGATTGCGCTGCACCAGTTGATGCCCGGCGATGGGCTTGCCGAATTGTTCGCGGACGCCGGAATATTCCACCGCCAGATCGAACGCCCGTTGCGTCAGCCCCGCCGCCGCAAGCCCGACCAGCGGGCGGTTGCCGTTCCAGGTCACCGTCAACATTTTCGCCGCATCGCCGCCGGAACTGAGGACATTATCAGCCGGAACCTCGCAATCCTCGAACACCGCTTCCGACAGATGGCCCTGTTGCAGACCGACGGTTTCGATTTCTCGGATTTCGACATTCGACACCGCAGGTTCGACAACGATCCGCTTCAAGGTATTGCGACCTTTATCATCGACGCCGTCGATACAGGTGACCGCGATGATATCAGCGACCGAGCCATTGGAAATCCAGATCTTGCGGCCATTGACGATGGCGGTGTCGCCGTCGACATCCATGCGCGTGGTCAAGCCCCGCGGGTCCGACCCCGCGCCCGGTTCGGACGTCGCCGTGCCCGCGATTTTTCGACCGGAAAACAAATCCGGCATGAACCGTTCACGCTGTTCCGGGTTCGCTTCAGCGTAAATGCGCGATGCGGTGACTTCATGCGCCATGACCGACACCGCGAACCAGGCGGGCAGTTGCTCATAAATCAGACCGTAATCGAGCATTTTCATGCCCCCGCCGCCTTCGGACGTGGGAATGCGCGGCGCCGCAAGGCCTTGCCGGGTGGTGATGTCATACAATTGCCGCATGGCCGCCTTGGGCAGCGATTGGTCGACGGGGTGGGCGTCCAGAATGGGCTGGATGTCGCGTTCGACCATGCTGATCGCGGAGTCCCGGATCAGCGTTTGTTCTTCGGTCAATTGAAATTCCACGCGCTTAAACCCCTTCCGAACGGAATGATCGACTCGTCGCGCCAATCTTCCGCCTGAACGCGGAAAACACAAGGCCTCGAATATCAGCGACGATAATCGTAAGTTGCATTCATTTTCCCTTAATAGTCTTTCGACTATAAAAGCTAGCCCACAAGCCCAAGACCATGGACGGAAAACCGTGGCGCGATATCGAACATAGAACCCGTTCTATTTGGAATCGTTAAAGAAAATACATGCAAGCGCCCAAAGACCCCTTAAACGAAGC
>JABJJH010000634.1 GCA_018660965.1 Rhodospirillaceae bacterium
CGCCAAACACGCCAATATTATAGGCTTCTGGTTGATAGAACGCCGCCGCTGCGACGAACACCGCCGCCAACCCGACAAGGCTATGAAACGCCGCGACCAGTTGCGGCAAGGCTGTCATTTGAATGCGCAACGCGACAACCGTCCCAATGGCGCCGCCAATCAACACGCCAACCGCAATCGTCGTAAAGCTCAACACTTGTGGCGCGGCCAGCGTCGTCGCAATGGCGATCACCATGCCGACGATGCCGTATATATTGCCGATCCGCGCGGAGACAGGCGACGATAGCCCCCGAAGCGCCATGATAAAACAGACGCTGGAAATCAAATACGCGAACGCGGAATAGTTTTCTTCCATGCCCTGCGCCTACTTCTTTTTCTTGAACATTTGCAGCATCCGTTGTGTGACGATGAAGCCGCCGAAAATATTGATCGACGCCAACACCACGGCAATAAAACCAAACGTCTTGGACAGGCTGATGCTGTCGGGCCCCGCCGCGATCAACGCGCCCACGACAATGACCGAAGAAATCGCATTAGTGACGCCCATCAAGGGCGAATGAAGCGCAGGCGTCACATTCCACACGACGTAATAGCCGACGAAGCACGCCAACACGAAAACCATAAGGAAATAGACGAATGGATCGCCATTGGCCGAGCCGACTTTCACGGCCACTTGTGTCGCCTGCGCCAAAACAGAATCCGCCTGTTCCGCCAGAGCCTTGGCGTTGCCCGCAAGCGCCGCGGCGCTTTCAACAAGCCTTTCGGATTTTTCCAAGGTCAGTCTCCCTTTTCATCCGATACAGGGTCATCCGATACTGGGTCATCCGATTTTGGGTCAACCGATCCCGAATCATCCGGTTCTGGCGCGGGCGCTTCATCTTTTGTCCCGCGAAGCGCCGCATGAACGATTTCACCATTCCGTGTGACCATCGTGCCCTTGATAATTTCGTCGTCTTCGTCGATTTCAAGTTCGCCGCCGTCGCCATTCAACATCGGTGTCAGGAAATTCAATAAATTCTTCGCGAACAGCTTGCTGGCGTCATCGGCAAGTCGTCCGGGCACATTCGCATGACCAACAATCTTGACGCCGTGTTTAACGACCACCTTGCCCATTTCGGAAAGCGGGCAATTGCCCCCCGCTTCCACCGCCAAATCGACAATCACCGACCCCGCCTTCATCGACTTGACCATCTCTTCATCGATCAACACCGGCGCCGGGCGTCCCGGTATCAACGCGGTGCAGATGACAATGTCCTGCTTCTGGATTGTCTCGGCGACCAGCGCCATTTGTTTTTTCTGATAATCCGGGCTCATTTCCTTGGCGTAGCCGCCGGCGGTTTGCGCCTGGAGAAATTCATCATCCTCGACGGCGACAAATGTCGCGCCAAGCGATTCCACTTGTTCCTTGGTTGCGGGTCGAACATCCGTGGCCGACACAATGGCGCCAAGCCGCCGGGCGGTCGCGATAGCCTGCAATCCTGCAACGCCAACCCCCATGACAAAAACACGCGCGGGCGGGATCGTGCCCGCCGCCGTCATCATCATTGGAAACGCACGCCCAAATTCCGACGCGGCGTCGAGAACAGACTTGTATCCAGCCAAATTGGACTGCGACGATAGTATATCCATCGACTGCGCCCGGGTGATGCGTGGCAACAGCTCCATGGCGAAGCCCGTGACGCCGGATTTCGCCATGGCGTCGACGAAGTCCGGTTCGCTCAACGCGGACATCTGGCACACCAGCACCTGCCCCGATGCAAAATTCGACAATTCGTCGGCGCTTTCCCCCGCGATCATCGGGCGTTGCACTTTCAGGACGATATCCGCGCCTTGCAAGGCGCTCTTCGCATCCTTGGCGATCATGGCGCCCGCATCCTTGAAAACGCTATCCGGCATCGACGAGTCCGCGCCGGCGGATTCTTCAACGACGACCTGGGCCCCCAAATCCACGAACTTCTTCACGACTTCCGGAGACCCCGCGACTCGCGTCTCGTTGGGTCGTCTTTCATTCAGGATGGCGATCTTCATAAAATCCATACTCATACGCGGCACTGGACGGCAAATCCGCCCCAGTCGGTGAACTTAGAGTTCATCCACGCTCAAACCAAGACAAGATTTAAGACCTAATCAAGAATAAAATACCGCAGCGTTACGCATCCGCGACAATCTGGCCGTTTTCATCGATGACAAAGCGCGTTTCCTTGGCGCGGTGACGAAACGTCAGGCGCATGCGACCCTCGTCGTCATCGATGCCTTTTTCGGCGACCTGATAAACCCGTCCGGCTTCCATTTCTTCCATGAATTCCTCGGGCGTCAGCCCAAGGTCGGGCGCAACGAATTCCACGTCGACGATAATTTCGCCCTCGTCGTTAATAAACACGGGTTCGAAATCGATGTTATCGATTCTGCTGATCATAAAGTTCTCCGCGTATGTTAACGCCCCCGTAGGGACAACCCGGCAGGAGAACAGAGTCGACGCTAACTTGAAATGCGAGCCTTTATGTCGGAAGCCAATGCTGGAAATCAAGGGAAAATCCGCCGATACGGCAATCTCTACTCTGCAGGGACCACGACGCGGGTGCGCCCAATCAGTACTTCGTTACCGCGCGACGGGTTGTGCGGCACGTTCAGCGCCATAAGCAAGGACATCGCCGCCATCGCCGCGCCCGCCAGAAAGACTGCGGCGGGTGACGTTAGCCACAGCACCCCGAACACGGCCGGGATAACCACCGCGGCAATGTGACTGATCGTGAAGCTGACCCCGGCGGTGGACGCGATATCGGCAGGATCGGCGATTTTTTGAAAATATGTCTTCATAGCGATGGCCAGCGCGAAAAACATATGGTCCAGAATATAAAATCCAGCCGCGACCGTCGCGTTCTCGACGAAGGCGTAGGCCGTGAAAACGCCGATTAAGCCGATATATTCGAAGATCAGCGCCTTGCGCTCGCCCCACCGCCCGATCAAACGGCCAATGCGCGGCGCCAACCAGACATTGATGGCGGCGTTCACCAGGTACAATGCGGCGACGGCGCTGACGCTGTAGCCGAATTTCTCCACCATCAGGAATCCGGCGAAAACCATAAAAATCTGACGGCGCGCGCCGGACATGAAGGTCAACGCGTAATACAGCCAATAGCGCGACCGCAAAACCATGTTCTTATTCTGGACGACCCGTTCCGGAAACCGTGGGTAGATTAGCCAACAAAACCCCACCAGCGCGATGGCCGCGCATCCGCCCAACAGGTAAACCCAAACGTAGTCGAGCCCCATGAAATCGAACGCCACCCAGACGCCCCCGAAGGTCACGATGGACGCGGCGGCCTTAACGGAAATCAACCGCCCAAGGGTTTCCGGCGCACGGTCCTTGTCGACCCATTGCAGCGCCAGCGACG
>JABJJH010000054.1 GCA_018660965.1 Rhodospirillaceae bacterium
CTTTCACGTCGATATCGATCTAGCCAAATGTCCACCCACCGATTATTCTGGCGGCGGGGACATCGGGACCCGTAGGAAGCACCACAGTCCCGATAGATAATCAAGGGGCTAAGTTAATACATTGACGGATGAAATCCATTCCCAGGTTGGGGACAGGGTCGATGCGGCGAGCGGCGAGGATAAAATTCTTGAACTCGTCACGAAATCGAACGCGCTGTTACTGTCGCATATCGCCGGCCTGACCACGGAAAAGGGTTCCGGGCTTTCGCTGGACGAGCTCCGCGCAGCCGCCGCGGCGGTTCAACGCTATCAAGCCGAAAAATTGGATGATGCGATTGCTGAGGTGTGGCGGGAATGCAAGCAAATCGCCAACGCCGCGCGATGGGAAAACGTCCGGAAATTCCACCTCAATCGCCTGTTGGTTCAATGTTTTTCCGAATTATTTCCCGACTATGGAAAACCGGTTCAGCAGGGTCTGCACCTGTCACGGCGGATCATCCCCGGGTTTCTGGCGGCGATCCAACAGATGCTGGGCGACGATCTTTACGCCCAATTAGATGGGCGAGCCAAAGCGCTGGTCGACAGCTATGCGAACGCGCCGAATGGCATCATTCCCTGGGAGGACGTGTACAAAAACGACGCCGGACTCCTGATCGTTGAGGACGTGCTGATCTACGCCGCGCGATATTTCACCGACATGGCCAAGCGCCGCAACTGGATGATCGACGTCGTCGATTCCCATATGCCCGCCCCCGGCCATGTAACGGAAAAAGTATGGAGTTTCAGCGACGCCGAATTCCATCTTCTCATGAACGCGGTCTATGGGCCTTTGCGCGAAAAATCAGCCAGCGAACCCGGCAGGATCGAACTGAGCAAACGCTACGACGAGCACAGCCTGGAATTTCTTCGCATTCTGATTTCCGGCCTGGAGCGCGACCATGAACAATTGACGGCGGCCGGGCTTCTTTAAGAACCCGACCGCGCCAGGTTTCCGGATCGAAAAATTCATGACAATGAATTCCTCGTGAACCAGCACACCAACCTATTGAATCTCGTGTGATTCAGACCCTGTATTCCGTCCCATGCAATGGGACGAACTTCAGAATCATCACACTAGCGCAGGCGAGACCCTATTTCGCCGGGACGTTATTCGCCTTGATGACGTGTTCCTGATAGGCGGGGCGTTCAGCGAGCCGCTTGTACCAGGCTTCGACATTGGGATGCGAGGGATGCGAGTCCGGCCAGGTCAACCAGCGATGGGTCAGAGAGCCCGCCGGAATTTCCGCCATGGTGAGCTTGTCCCCGCACAGATAGGGCCGGTCCGCCAGGACCTTTTCAAGGATGTCATACATCTCCGCCCCGCGCTCCACCGCCGCCTTCAAGACGTCCGGGTCACGTTGGTCCTTGGGTAGCCGGAAAAAATAATCAAGGAACACCCCGTTGAAATTGGCCAGATTCAGCGAACTCCAGTCCATCCATTTTTCCGCCTCGGCGCGACCTTGAAGGGTGTCCGGACACAAATCCCCCATGGAGTGCTTGGCGCACAAATAGCGCACCACTGGGCCTGATTCCCAAAGCGTGAAGCCGTCCTCTTCCTCCAGCGTCGGCAGCCGCCCCATCGGATTTTTGCGGCGGTATTCGGGATCGTCGTTGCCGCCGAATTTACCGCCCCAATCGATCCGTTCGTGCTCCAAGCCCAACTCGCCCACGCACCACATGGCCTTGACGACGTTGGAGCCGTCTTTTCTCCCCCAGATCTTGATCATCCTTGTTTTTCCTTTCCTGTGTTTAAGTTGGCCTGATTTTAAGTCAGGGATCATTCGCCTGTTTAGATTTATTCGGCTTCAAGCGGCGCGACCCGGCCCGGCGCGTTAATGCCCGCCGGGCGACCTGTTTCCGCCGTCGCGCCGTAGCGTTCATAAAACGCGTCGGGCAGCGGCCATCCATCCGGCGCCGCAAGCCACAGTCGAAGCAAATGCCGCTTGCGTTCGGGTTCCGGATAATCTTCGTATTCGGTGCGGGTGTGCAGCGTGGTCAGGTTGTTGACGAATTGGATGTCGCCGGGGTTGAAGGATATGTCCAACCGCAGATCGTCGCTGTAAGCCATCTCCATCATCATATCCATCGCGGCGACATGGCGATCGGTCAGGCGCGGCAATTCCTCGAACCGCTGCGCCGATTCGATAAACCGGCGGACATAACACACCGTCAAGTGCCCGGCGTGATAGTTGAACACGGGCATACGATAATAGGGATCCTTGCCGTCCGGCACCTCACCACGACGATCCCGGTACAGGGGTTCGGCCAGCGCCGCCACCAAATCCGGGTCGCGTTTCAGCATTTCGTTGTGGATCGCCGCTGCGCTGGCCACGCTGCTAAGCCCGCCCGATTTCGATTCATGCAGGCAAAACAATCCAATCAATTCCGCGCCGATGTCGTTGTGAAATGGCAGACCGTCATGGGACCGGTAGCCCCTGGTGTTCACATCGTCGGCGCTATCGCCCACATCCTTGACGTGTCCCAGCACGTGGCCCATGTGGTTCTGCGACACCGCTTCCCCGATATGGGAGCCGATCCCCCAATAGGCGATGGCCGCGTCTTCGCGCGACAGGGTCGCGACCGGAACGCCGCGAATCATGGCGACGCCGCGCCCATCGACCAATTCCTCCCGGATTCCCGATAGAACAGGGCCAAAATTCGGCAATACAAAATCATCACGGGTTATATCGGTGATCGGCAACCCACGCACCTTAACGGCTGCGGTCGCGTCCGCCAGTTCAGCGATTTCCGCATCCGACAATCGGTGAATCCAGTCATCGTGCCGCGCCAGATCGGCACCGTACCACACCGATGGATGCCGGACCGGATCGCCCAGTCCCAAGGTCTGTCCACTCTCGACCACGTCGCTCATTTCAGCCCTCCCCGCCGATCAGATCTATACACCTTTAGACCATGATGGCGCGACGACCGGGCGGCGCGCAAGCCTATTCGGGACGCGGCGCCTTCGGCAACAGGAATTCCCGACCGACCTTGACCCGGGGCGCGCCGTCATACGCGACAATATCGGCGGTGGCGTAGGTTTCCGTCCATCGGTCCGGCAAATAACTGCCGGTGCCGACAACGTCGATGGGCGTTTTCGCCAGCGCAAACGCATGGCATTTCGCCGGACCGAATCCGCTTGATGCGACGATCTTAGCTTTCTGGTATCCCGCCGAATCCATGCGTTCGCGAAAATGCCACGCGGCGGCGGCGGATACGCCGGGACCGATCAAGTCGCGCAATTCCGCATCCGTCCTGTGGCCGCGAATGGCGTCCGGCACGTTGCGCTCCAAGACCGCATAAGACGCCGCCGGGTCCAGGCCTTCGAGGAACCGCCCTCCCGGCGTGTCGAGCCGGAACGAAACCTGCCCCGTCGCGACCATATCGGAAAACCGCTCGCAAACAGCCAACGCGTCACTGACTTCGCGTCCAAAATAATCCGCCAGCACGACAAGGTCTTCGCCGGGAAAGGTTTCGACGAACATCTCGGCGGCGCGAACCGTAGACCCCGCATAACCGATCAGGGCGTGCGGCATGGTGCCCAGCCCCTTGTCCTGTCCAAAATAATGCGCGGTGGCGTCCGTGGCGTTGCCGATGAAGCCGACGGCGTCCACCTTGCGCCGCGCCCGCGCCGACCCGACCGACGCCGCATAGGCCATCAGTTCCGCCATTTCCAACCCGGCGCAATGCCGCGCGTCCATCGCCAGAAACGCGACCTCCGGCAAGTCGGCGCACATGATGCTGGCGTTGTAGGCGGCGACGCACGCCGGTCCGATTTTTTGCAGAAACAGGGTTTCCAGATCGACCAGATGACGAAAGGACCCGCTGATGTAAAGCAGAGGTTCGCCGGCGCCGACCCATTTGCCTTCGTCGTGGCGCAAGTCGATATCGAAGCTCACGCCGCGCGACCGGGCGACATTGTTGATCCAGTCGACGGCGAGGCGCGGCGCGCACACCACCGGTCGCCGCATGAACACGGCGTAGGTGACCGGGACGTCGCCAAAATGTTCAACCGTCCGCTTTGTCCGGTTGAAATATGCGTCCGCCCAGTCGCTTATTTCGTCGTCGGTCGTTCCATCACCATATGACATGACAAAACCGCCGCTATTCGGCGGCGACAGTCCGGTTGCCATTTTGCGACCATCGACCCGACTTAACCGATTCCGCGACCAGATAGGCCAGTTCCAACGCCTGGCTGGCGTTCAGCCTCGGGTCGCACGCCGTGTGATAGCGTTGCGACAGGGATTCATCGCTGATCGCCTGCGCGCCACCGAGACACTCGGTCACGTCCTGACCCGTCATCTCGAAATGAACGCCGCCCGCATAGGTGCCTTCCGCGCGATGCACGGCGAAGAATTCCCGCACCTCTTTCAGGATAAGGTCGAACGGACGGGTCTTGTAGCCCGACTCCGACTTGATCGTATTGCCGTGCATCGGATCGCTGGACCAGACCACCACGCGGCCTTCGCGTTCGATGGCGCGGATCAGCGGCGGCAGATGTTCTTCGACATTGCCCGCGCCCATGCGCGCGATCAGCGTCATCCGGCCCGGCTCGTTCGCCGGATTGAGGATGTCGAGAAGACGCAGCAATTCGTCGGGGTCTGACGTCGGGCCGCATTTAATTCCAATCGGGTTATGCACGCCGCGCAGGAATTCCACATGCGCGCCGTCAGGCTGGCGGGTCCGGTCGCCGATCCACAGCATATGCGCCGAACAATCGTACCAATCGCCGGTCAGACTGTCTTCTCGGGTCAGGGCTTCTTCGTACCACAACAACAGGGATTCGTGGGACGTGTAGAAATCCGTCTCGCGAAGCTGCGGCACCACATTGCCGGTCAAACCACACGCTTCCATGAAGCCCAGGGTTTCGCCAATGCGGTTGGACAATTCCTCGTATTGTTCGCTCTGCGGGCTGCCCGCCACGAAATCGAGGTTCCATTGGTGAACCTGATGGAGATCGGCGAAACCGCCCTGCGCGAAGGCGCGCAGCAGGTTCAAGGACGACGACGCCTGATTATAGGCGCGGACCATACGGTCGGGGTCAGGCGTGCGCTCCACTTCGTCGAAGTCGATGCCGTTGATAATGTCGCCCCGATAAATCGGAAGCTCGACGCCATCGACCGTTTCGGTCGGTGCGGATCGCGGCTTGGCGAATTGCCCCGCCATGCGACCTACCTTCACAA
>JABJJH010000168.1 GCA_018660965.1 Rhodospirillaceae bacterium
GAGGACTTCCTCCATCATGCCGCCATCGCCGCCGCCGACGATCAACACATCGCGCGCCGCGCCATGCGCCAGGATCGGCGTGTGCGCCAGCATTTCGTGATAGACGAATTCGTCGCGTTCCGTCGTCTGGATCACACCGTTCAACGCCAGAACATGACCGAAAATCTCGTTTCGAAACAACACCAGATGCTGATGGTCGCTGTCGAATTCGTGCAGTATTTCATCAACGCGATAGCGCGCGCGAAATCCCTTGTGCAGCGTTTCCTCGAACCAATCCGCCGCTATCCGATCAGACTGGCCTTTCGACATTACCGGCGACCTCGAAGGTGTTCGCCAACATCAACCCGTTCCGGCTGGAACGCTTCGCGCAGGACATCGACCGCGCGTTGCGGTTGGGCGTCGCCGCACATGAAAATATCCATCGCCGCATAGCCGTATTCCGGCCAACTGTGAATGCTGATATGAGATTCCGCCAGCACCGCCACCCCGGACACGCCCTGGTTCGGCGTGAAGTGATGCAGGTGAATATGCAACAGCGTGGCGCCCGCCGCATCCACGCAAGCCCGCATTGTTTCTTCGATAAAATCGATGTCATCCAGTCGCGACGCGCCCCATAGGTCGACGATCAGATGCGTTCCCGCGAAACTAACGCCTTCCTGCTCGGCAAAAAAGTCCTTCCGGTCCAGTTCCGAATGCTCGGCGCTGGCCCCTAAATCAACCGGGGAGAAATCAACATGGGAAACCTCTGAAATCGGGGCCAAAGCGCCGCCGCCAAGAATGCTGTCCGCCATTACAACCACTCCATACCGACGCCACTTTCGGCTGTCGCCATCATCGGGAAATCCGGCGCACGATATGGAATCAGACCGACCGGTTTGCAAGCAGTTTTTTTATAAATTCACATCGCGCCCGCGAACATATCGCCGCGCGGAGAATTCGGCGGCGCCGACGCCGTGATTTCAGATGTACCGCGGAACCTGCATGAAGGGTCAGGCCGGGGCGTGCGGGCCTTGCAAAACCACACTGCCGGACGCGATTTTGTTGTCACCGCCAAGCGTTGATGGGGAAGCGGCGGCGCCCAAGCGTGTCTCGATCGTCGCTTCAACCGCGTCGCGTTGACGATAATTACCGTCCACGACGGCGCCCGCCTCCACCGATAATTTGGCGTGATGAACATCCCCGTGCATGCGCGCGGTCTTCATCAAGTAAACCGCGTTGGCGTTCACCGTCCCGTTTATGCTGCCTTCCAACCGGACAACTTCCGCAACGACATCGCCGTTCACCGCGCCGCTGACGCCAATTTCCAACACACCGCATTGAATATCGCCATTGACGACGCCGTCAACCCGCATGCAGCCCTTGGTCACCACCGCGCCGGCGATTCGCAAATCAGCGGCGATCACCGATGGTGAAATTTCCGCCTCGATTTCTTTGGACTTGCCGTGTTTGAACATGCCAGGAATCGTTCCATGAATGATTGGTTATACCGCCCGCTATAACCTCATTATGCATGCTAGCGGGCCCTTGCGCCATGTTCAAGCGACTCAAAGAAGGCTTCAGCCTTGACGGCGCAGCGGTCAGCACGGACATATGGGCGCGAATTTAACGACGTCACAAACAGATTTTGGAGAAATACCTTGAGCAACGATCTTCATGAAAAAGCCGATGCGATGCGGCGTTCGGTTCTGGGCGACGCGCATGTGGATCGCTCGGCGGCGCATGCGGATGCAGAGGCCCTGCCGCTGCTGAACGTCATCACCGACTTCGCGTGGGGCGACGTCTGGACGCGTCCCGGACTGGAAAAGAAAACCCGCAGCTTCATGAACCTCGCCATGCTGACGGCGTTGAACCGTCCGCGTGAATTACGGGTCCATATACGCGGCGCCTTGAACAACGGGATCAGCCGCGACGAAATCCGCGAAGCGCTGTTGCACACATTCCCCTATTGCGGAGCGCCGGCGGCCCTGGACGCCTTTCACGTAGCGCGGGAAGTCTTCGACGAAATCGACGCTGCCGACTGAGCCCTAACGGCGCATTATTCTGCGGCCTGGGAGGCCTCGTCTTCACGTTCGGCGATGAACTTCTCGGCCTCCAGCGCGGCCATGCATCCCATGCCGGCGGCGGTGACGGCCTGACGGTAGACTTTATCGACCACATCTCCGGCAGCGTAAACGCCGGGAATGTTGGTGGCCGTGCTGTCGGGCGCATGCAGGATATAGCCTTCCGCGTCCATGTCGACATGCCCCTTGAACACCCCCGTGGCCGGATCGTGTCCGATGGCGATGAACACGCCGGTCACGGCCAAATCGGTGGTCTGTCCGGTTTTCACGTTGCGCGCCCGCGCGCCGGTGACGCCCAGCGGGTCGTCGTCGCCCAGCACGTCCTCCAACACATGATCCCACATCACCTCGACCTTGGGATTGTTGAACAGACGGTCCTGCATGATTTTTTCGGCGCGGAACTGGTCGCGGCGATGGAGCACCGTCACCTTGCTGGCGAAGTTGGTCAAGAACAGCGCTTCCTCTACCGCGGTATTGCCGCCGCCGACAATCGCGATTTCCTGATCGCGGAAGAAGAAGCCGTCGCAGGTCGCACAGGCGGAAACGCCGAAACCCATGAATTTCTGTTCGGAATCCAGACCGATCCAGCGCGCTTGCGCGCCGGTCGCAATGATCACCGCGTCGGCGGTGTAGGTCGCCCCGGTGTCGCCCTCGCAAACAAATGGTCGTTTGGAGAAGTCGACGCTATTGATGATGTCGCTCACCATCTTCGTCCCGACATGTTCGGCCTGTTCGCGCATTTGTTCGACAAGCCAGGGGCCCTGGACCGCTTCGGCGAAGCCCGGATAGTTCTCCACGTCGGTCGTGATGGTTAACTGCCCGCCGGGCTGCAAACCGGCCACCAGCGTGGGTGAAAGATTGGCGCGCGCGGCGTAAATCGCCGCCGTGTACCCCGCCGGTCCCGACCCGATAATGAGAACCTTGCTATGGTGATGTTCGCTCATTTGCCCGCGCCTTTTCACGATCCTGGAATTCAAGTCGATTCCAATAGCGCCGCGCCCATCGCGACGCAAGTAAAATGCCCGTGCGCCACGATGACCTGCCGCCCGCGGCGTTTCGACCGTTCGCGATAATTTATCTTGAGAGCCGCCGAAAACACGACCATCTTTTGAAATACGAGACACCACGCAATTTTAAGGGAAACGAACCATGGCGGACTTCAAGAAAATCGGCTTCATCGGAACCGGCGTCATGGGCGGCCGGATGTGCCGCAATCTGGCCACTAAAATCGACGTCCCCGTTATCGCCTACGATATGAACCCGGCAACCGTCGCGGCCCTGGCCGATACGGGCGTCACCGCGGCCGCCAGCATCGCCGAAGTCGCCGCGGCCGCCGATCTCATCATCCTGTGTCTGCCGGGCGAACCGCAAGTGCGCGCCGTTTGCCTGGGCGAGAACGAAGGCGGCAACGACGGCTTGCTGGTCCACGTTCGCGCCGGGCAGACCATCGTCGACATGACGACGGCGACGGCGGCGGTTGCGCGTGAGGTCGCCGGAAAATTCGAGGAAAAATCCGTCGATTTCGCCGACGCGCCCATCGCGCGCGGCGTATCGTCGGCCCAGGACGGCACGCTGAGCATCATGATCGGCGGGTCCGCAGCGGTCTTCGAGCGGATTAAACCCGTCATGGCAACCATGGGAACCGAGATAACCCATTGCGGCGCAGTGGGAACCGGTCAGGTGATGAAGTTGATGAACAACATGATTGTGTTCGCGAATACCGCAGCCCTGGCCGAAGCGCTGGCCATCGGTCGCCGCGCGGGCGTGGACGGTGAGGTTCTATTTGAAACCTTGTCGCGCGGGTCGGCCGACAGTTTCGTTTTGCGCAAACATGGTATGGAGTATATGGTAAAGGACAATTTTCCTGATGATGTGTTCCCTGTCACATACTCGCTGAAGGATATCGGGTATGCCTTGAAACTGGCTGAGGAGACCGGCGTCGACGCCGCCAGCGCCCGTGTCGCGCAAGACCGCCTGAAAGCCGCTGAAGCGGCGGGGTACGGTAAATTATATGGGCCGGTGGTGTATAAGATCGTCGATAAATGACCCCTGCACCCGGCATAGCCAACCGGTTAACCGATTAGGCGAGGACCATGGCCAAGTCAAAAGCATCCAAGACTAAAGCCAAACCGTCCGAGTTCGAAAGAAAGCGGCTTTCCCAGCACGAACTCGACGAGGTTATGGAGCGCCATCAACGCTTCCTCGACAACGCCGAAAATGGCCAACGGGCCATGTTGAAAATGATGGACCTGTCTTATCTCGACATGTCGAATCGCGTCTTGCGCACGGCGGATTTTACCGGCGCGAAGCTAAAAGGCGTGCAAATGCTCGGCGTCAATCTTGAATCGGCGACCCTGTACGGCGCCGATTTGACCGAAGCGAATATGCAACGCGCCATACTCGACCGCAGCGACC
>JABJJH010000543.1 GCA_018660965.1 Rhodospirillaceae bacterium
TGATGTTCGACCTTCCGAACGACCACGATATCATTGCGTTGTTCGTACATCGACCCGACCGGAAATTACTGATCGCGTCCAGCGACGGACGCGGGTTCATCGTGCCCGAACGCGATGTCTACGCCCAGACCAAGGCGGGCAAGCAGGCGCTCAATGTCAGCGGCGAGGTTGAAGCGCGCGTGTGCCGGATCGTTGATGGCGACGCCGTGGCGGTGGTCGGGGATAACCGCAAACTGCTGGTGTTCGATCTGGCCGACATGCCCGAAATGAGCCGGGGGCGCGGCGTCATCCTGCAACGCTACAAGGATGGCGGATTATCGGATATCGTCGTTTTCAACAAGGCCGACGGCCTGCAATGGCGCTCTGGCGACCGTACTAGAACGGAAACCGATTTGCGGGACTGGGTCGGCCGGCGCGCGCAATCGGGTCGGTTACCGCCCCGGGGATTCCCGCGCAATAACAAGTTCGATTAGAAATTCGTTCGATTAGTCGGGGGCGGCGGTCAGGGGCCGCCATCCGGTCGGGCCGAACCCTTCAAGGGGCTGGAAGCGTTGTTTGTAGGCCATTTTCGGACTGCCCTCGATCCAGAACCCCAGATACACATAGGGCAACGCCATCCGGGCCGCCTGTTCGATCAAGGACAGTATGATGAACGACCCCAGGCTTCGCGCTGCGTCATCGGGGTTGAAGAAGCTGTAGACAGCGGAATATCCATCGTTCAGGCAGTCGGTCAGGCACGCGCCAATCAACACGCCGTCACCGTCGCGAAATTCGAGGATCGTGGAGTCCACCGGGCTCGACACGATCATATCGAGGTAGTCGCGTTCTTTCATCCGCGCCATTTCGCCGTCGCCATGGCGTGTCGACAGATACCGGTTGAACAGGCGGTATTGTTCCGCCGTCGGGGTCGAGCCGACATCGCGTGTCGTGACGTTGGCGTTGGCGTTCAGGATTCGCCGCCACGACCGGCTTCGTTTGAAGTCATCGACGACGATGCGGACCGGGACACAGGCGTTGCAGCCGTTGCAAGCGGGCCGATACGCCACATGATGGCTGCGCCGGAAGCCCGCTTGCGACAGGGCTTCATAATGAAACTGGGCGTCCGGCATGTTCAATTCGGTGAATAATTGCTGCTCCACCCGGCCGGGCAGATACGGGCACGGCATGGGCCCCGACCGGTAGAACGGGATGACCCTGGGTTTTCGTTGATCCGTCACGTCTTGGTCTGTCCTGTGGAGACAGCGGCGGCGTGCGCGTTCACAACCAGCGTTCCGGACAGGAAATCGTGCGCGCACCGGTGTTTGTCGTTGAAGAACGCGATGATCAGGACAAGAAAACTCGTCATCGTGACGGATAGATAGAACAGCGCGGTCATGGCGAAGGCTTGCAGCAATCCCGGCCGTTCGCCATCCAGCGTGCGCACCTCCACGCCAAGAAATTGCATGCCAATGGTGGCCGAGCGCCGACCGCCGATCAGGAGCGTGTGGTAGGCGATGGGGATGAGCGGGGCGAGGGGCAGCAGCACGCCCGAGAGCAGGCCAAGGCTGAAGAGGACGACGATCCACACCATCGTGAAAAACGCGCCGACAATGGCCATGTCGATCAGGAAGGCGAGAGACCGGCGCCACAGCACGCCGTCCAAAAGGGCCTCATCCGAGACGGCGTCGAACGATAATCGGACGCCGGTCCATTGCAGTTTGCCCGTGCTACGTTCCGGAAGTTGTTCGCTCGACAGGGCGTTATCCTCCATTATGGGTCACCACAATAACATTGGCGCGGCGTCGCCGTAGTGCAAGGGCGGCGCACACAGGATCCAATTTTGGATCTGAATCGCACTGAATTCAACAAGTCAGTGTGCTGGTTCACGCGAAATTCGTATCATCGAATTTCACGATCAGGACACTAGTTGGCGCCAAAAATACGGGGCGGCGCCGGAGATTTTCGTTTCGGGTCTTTTCGATCCCGCAACAAGACAATCTCCAACCGCCTGTTCCCGGGTGACAAGGGGTTGTCCCGAATGCGTAATTCCGTATCCGCCTTACCCACGACCTCGGCGGTGCGTTTATCCGGCATACCAGCCTTTTGCAAAGCGCGGCGCGCGGCGCTCGCGCGATCAAAAGACAGCTCCCAGTTGGTGCGGCCCGTTGACGATCTGAATTTTTCCGCATCGGTGTGGCCCGATATTGAAACCTTGTTCGGCAGACGCTCGATGACGCTTGCGATAAGGATGAGGATTTTCTCCGTGTGATCGGTTAATTCGGCGCCGCCCGGTTTGAACATGGCGACGCCCTTCTGGTCGATCAACTGTATGCGCAAGCCGCGCTCGGTTATGTCGATCTTGATCGCTTCGCGCAAACTCCGCAGACCGGGTACTTCGTCGAGCGCCTGTTCCAGGGCCGCTTCGGCGGCGCGGAATTGCTTTGCTTCATTTTCGGATTTTATTTCCGTCAGATTGGGCAGGTCGGACGCTTCCGCTTCGACAGGGCTTACTTCATTGGTCGCCTTGTCGCCGGGCGTGCTGTCCATCGACATCTTGATCTGGGAGGGCGATCCCGGTTTCGGAACCGGGCCGGGGTCGGTCGCCGAAATGCCGCCGAATAACCCGCCGCTGCCGCTGGACCCCTGGCGGACGCCGACGGGTTCGAAGAAGTTCGAAATGCCCTCAAGCTGTTCCTGCGTGGTTGCGTTAAGAAGCCAGAGCAGCAGGAAAAACGCCATCATGGCGGTGACGAAATCGGCGTAGGCGACTTTCCAGGCGCCGCCATGCGCGGCGCCGCCTGGAAGCTTGACCTTCTTGATGACGAGTTCAGGTTCTTTTGGGGCGCCTTCGGTCATGGGTTCGCCTTCAGACTTCCATCCGGCGCCTTTTGCTCGGGCGAGATTTCCTCGGTTGTCTTTCCTTCTGGCGCCTTTCCTGCTGACGTTTTTTCCTCGGGCAGTTTTTCACCCTCGGTCGCTTTTCCTTTTGGGATGCGCACCAACAGGAGGCTGATGCGCCGGTTGCGCGGCGAATTGGGCTCTTTCGGGAACAAATGTTCGCTGTCGGATTTGCCCGTGACGGCGGCGATACGCTCGGGCGCCAATCCTGAATCGACGATAACGCGGCGCGCGGCGTTTGCCCGGTGGCCACTTAAATCCCAGTTCGATGCCGAAGAGTTTTCCTGCCCCGCACTGTTGGTGTGCCCGGTGATCGCAATGTTGTTCGGAAATTGAACCAGTACGCTCGTGATGATTTCCAGAAACGCTTTGGAATATGCCGACATCACAACGCCGCCGGGTTTGAACATCGTGATCCGTTCCTGGTCGATCAATTGGATACGCAGTCCGTCCGGGGTGTTCTCGATCAACAAACTATCCTGAAAATCACGAAGTTGTTCGCTTTTTTCGACCGCGAGGCGAAGCGACGATTGCGCCCGTTCCAAATCCTTTTGCTCGCTTATCCGCGCCTCGACATTTTCGCTGTCTTGATGAACTTCCGTGGAAGTAAGTGCTTCCTTGGCCTTGCCCTCGTGGTCCCGTTGTCCGCCGAACGATGGTATGGGGATGGAAACGCTGGGGGGAGAGCCCGAGGATTTCATGGCCCCCCGCGCACTGAGGGCGAGCCCCATGAGGGCGCCGGATTGTCCGGCCTGATCGCTTTGGGTAATCGATTCCGGTTCGAACAGGTTGGAAATTCCCTGTTTTTGACTTTCCGTGGTGACGTTTAGCAACCAAAGCAACAGAAAAAACGCCATCATGGCGGTGACGAAATCGGCGTAGGCGACCTTCCAGGCGCCGCCATGCGGATTTTCCTTCGGCTTGATCCGCTTCTTGATGATGATCGGTGCGATCGCTTCTTCGTCGGCCATGTGTTTAGACCCTGTCCACTTGAACGGTCGCTAAACCGGAGGTAATTCAGCGCAGGCTTCTTCGACTTCCATAAATGTCGGCCGGATGTGGGACATCAGGCATTTACGGGCGAATTCCACGGTCACGGCGGGCGCGTATCCTTGCAAATGCGCCAGAATACCTGATTTCAGACACACGAAATACAGATGTTCTTCTTCGCGCACGGATTTGAGCGCCGCCGCCATGGGTCCGACAAATCCATAGCACAACAAAATGCCCAAAAACGTCCCGACGAGCGCGGCGGCGATGAGCCCGCCAAGAATTTCCGGGGGTTCCTGGATTGACCCCATCGTGTGAATAACGCCCAGGACCGCCGCGACAATCCCCAGACCGGGGAAACTCTCTGCCAAGGTGTTGATCGCATGCGCCACGTGATCGGCTTCGTGATGATGCGTGTCGAGTTCAATATCGATGATGGTTTCAATTTCGTTGGGGTTATCCGTGCCAAGCGTCATCAGCCGCAGGTAATCGCAAAAGAACTCCGTGGCGTGATGGTCGCCATGAAATGCCGGAAAGGATTGAAAGATTGCACTGTCATGCGGGTTATCGACATGCTGTTCGAGCGACAACATACCCTTGGTTTTCGCCATTCGAAAAACCTGGTACTGCATCGTCAAGAGTTCCAGATAATCCGCTTTCTTGTATTTGGGCCCCTTGAAAATCGCGCCTATGCCGCCCCCGGTCTTGAGAACGACTTCCTTGGGGTTTGCAATCATGAAGGCGAAAATACCGCTGCCGCCAATAATTACGAACTCCAAGGGTTGCCACAGCACGTTTAGGTGACCGCCCATGAGGACGAAACTAACGAGTACGGCGGCGGTAACGCCTACTAACCCAATAATTGGGAACACTTTTTTTCTCCGCTCCTGATGAACCGCAATAAAATACGCGGGAACCGTTAAGCAAGTCTAACCAATAAGCCCAATAAATGACCGAGTGGACTCATAAACATTTGAATGCTTCGATCATTTGCGTGAAGATTGTCCCCGATTCGCACTGAATTCTAAACCTTACTTCACAGATCGTACCCCGAAATTGTTAATCAAAGGGCTTGAACCAAATGGATAAGCTGTCTTTCCGGAACGCGTGTGGCCAATTCGCGACAGGGGTCACGGTCATAACGACAACCGGCCCCGATGGTGAATTGATCGGCGTGACCGCCAATTCTTTTTCGTCCGTTTCGTTGGACCCGCCCTTGGTGTTGTTTTGCCTGGGACGGGACGCCACGTCTTTTTCCGTGTTTCAAACGGTTGGAAGCTTTGCGGTCAATATCCTGAGCGAAGACCAAAAGGCCGCCTGCATGCATTTCGCGCGAATTGGCGACGACCAGGGCGAACCTTTTGACGGCGTCGATTTCGAGACCTGGGATTCCGGCAGCCCGATCCTGTCCGACTGTCTGGCGAATTTCGAATGCACGACGGAAAGCATTCACGACGCCGGCGACCATGTCATCATGGTTGGCCGGGTGAACCGGATGCGCTGTGAGGGCGAGCGCAAGCCGTTGGTATTTTATACCGGAAAGTTTTTTCAAATCTGAACGCCTTATCTGACCGGATCCTGGGGCCGGATATAGGGCCTAACCTGCATGGTCGGTATCACGTAGCTGCCGCGCGGTGAATCCGCCGTCTTCCAGCCGTTTCAGGATTTCCGCGATATGGTTGGCGTCCCGTGTTTCCACGGCGACATCCAGATCGGCCAGCTTGACGGGCAAATCGTAAAACAACCGCTGGTGAAGAATTTCGACGATATTGCCGCCCGATTCCCCGATGATGTCGGATACCGCCGCCAGGGCGCCGGGTCGGTCGCTGATGGTGATTCGCAGTCGCGCCATTTGCCCGGCGCGGACCATGCCCCGCATCAGCACAGACGCCAGAATGCGCGGGTCGATATTGGCCCCGCCCACGATTAGCCCGACGGTCTTGCCCGCAAATCGGTCAGGATGTTTGCTTAGCGCGGCCAGGGGCACCGCGCCCGCGCCTTCGCACAAAATCTTGGCGTCGCTCAACATGGTCTGGATGGCGGCTTCTATCGCGGGTTCATCGACCAGGATAATGTCATCGACAAGGCGCGTGACAATGTCGCGGGTCAGCGCGCCGGGCGTTTTGACGGCGATGCCGTCCGCGATGCTGGCGCCGCCGGATGTGGGTTCCAGACCATGCAGGGCCTGATACATCGACGGATACAATTCGGCCTCCGCGCCGATAATCTGGATATCGGGCTTTATCGCCTTGGCGGCGGTCGCAATGCCCGAGATCAGGCCGCCGCCGCCGATGGGCGCGACAATGATGTCGAGGTTTGGCGCGTCGGCCAGCACCTCCACGCCGATGGTTCCCTGTCCGGCAATGATCTTTTCATCGTCATAGGGATGCACGAAGGCCAGTTTGTCGCGCGCCGCCAGTTCATTGGCGAAGGGTTCGGCCGCGTTGATGTTGTCGCCGAATAATTCGACCCGCGCGCCGAACGCCTGGGTGCGGGACACTTTGTTGAACGGCGTGCCTTCGGGCATGACGATGGTCGCGGGCACGCCAAGCCGTTGCGCATGATAGGCGACCCCCTGGGCGTGATTGCCCGCCGATATCGCGATGACCCCGCGTTTGGCTTGGTCGGGCGTCAGGCTCAACAGTTTGACAAGCGCGCCGCGATCCTTGAAGGAACCGGTGCGTTGCAAGGTTTCCAGCTTCAAATAAATGTTGGCGCCAAACCGGTCCGACAGGGCGCCGGCGCGGACCATCGGCGTGCGCACAACCGCGCCCTCGATAATCCCGGCGGCGGCGTTGATGTCTTCCAGCGACACGGTCATGACGTAATCGGCTCCTGTGTTAACCAATCAGGAAATTGTTATGTGACGGTCCCTTAATCGTTAGCATGGCGCGGTGGTCGATGTCATTTTGACAGCCCGTTTCCCCGACAGGGAATTTTTTTCAGATCGACAGCAATCCACTGATCCCGATCAAGGCGCTGGCCGCGAAACAGGCGCCGGAAAAGTTCAACGGCTTGAAGCCTGATTGAGCGCGTTTGACGGCGTCGTCTTGCCGTTCGCGCGCCATCAACAGCCGGGCCCTGTCCTCGCCTGCTTCCCGGCGCATGACAGCGGCGTCGCGCGATATGCCCACCGAAGTGCGGAACATTCCATAGGACACAACCGCCATCGCGAGGCCGATCGCGAAAATCATGCCTGACGTCATCATGACGCTCTGAACTTCATCGGCTTCGGGGTATTCCCGCCAAACGGTAAAACACGCCAGCAGGCCAAATATTTGCGCGGTCCCTACGGCGGCGATTATCTTCGTAAACCGGGAATGCACCGCGATGGCTTCCTCTTCCGAATATTCGGGCCCCATATCCTCAAGAGGTTCCTGAATATCCGTCTCGTCTTCGGCCATGTATCTCTACTCCTTTTTGGCTATGTATCTCTCTCGGCGACAATCAATCGTCAAAGCCGCTTTCCCGCGCGATGTTTCTCACGGTAGAGTGTCAGCGGTTTAATTAAAAGCGGTAGTGAAATGCCGCTTCCGGCGGAAATTCCAATATCAAGCTCTATTATGGCGAGCAGTTGTCGATGGGCGCGCCGCGATCCTTGAAGGAACCGGTGCGTTGCAAGGTTTCCAGCTTCAAA